>JALURF010000023.1 GCA_027017165.1 Thermofilaceae archaeon | reverse complement strand
GAGCTTTTCAATGGCATCTCCAAAACTTCTCGCCTTAAGAATTTTTTTAACTTTTTCAAGCTTGACGTATGTTTCATTTCTAATAGATATGACTTTCATACAGGAGATTTAGAACACAATTATATACTAATATTGCTATATCAATACATGGTTATCTGGTAACTCGTATTTCCTCCATCTCTTCCAAATATTTTCTACCAGCTCCTTCTAGGAAATACTTCCTAGCGGGCTCTAATATTCCAGCCAATTCGTCCGCGACCGCCAACTTTAAATCTAGGGGATGTACCCGTTTCTCCGCGTAAGCTTTCTCCAATTCTCTATAATTTTCGAAGACCAGTCTTTCCCCAGTTTTTTTGTTTATTATCTCGAAAGGCTCTCTCCTATCTCTAAATATTATATACTTGGCGATCTCCAGTACTGGGTTTAGCTCGATTTCTCCCATAGGGCAGAGAGCTTTTCTAATTTTATTCTTAATCTCCTCCACGGAGTCATGTATGAAGATAGCGCCTAGAGGCTTAGACTTAGACATTTTAACATCTATAACTCCCTCCTCGAACAACTCCCTATTACCGGTTTTCCTAGCTTCCAGCATTTTCCTCCTAGCCTCCTCCGTTATCTGCATGCCAACCAGAAGGTGGTGGTGTATAGCCACTGGCTTGTAGCCGAACTCTTTCTCTCCAACATCTAAAGCTATAACGTGGGCTTTTCTCTGATCCGTACCTCCCTGAGCTAGGTTTACGCCCAGCGTGAAGATATCCGCGACTTGCATTGGTATGTAGAGGAGCTGGGCAAAGGTCAGAGCTTCCTCCATTTTCCTACCCATGATAGTTACGGATCTTCTAACTCTGGAGAGCGTAGTCCTCATAGAGACCTTAATCACGTTGCTCAAATAGTCCAGCCCCACTTTCTCATAGAGCTCAGAGCCCATCACGAACTTCACGTTATCCGGGTCTCCCCCAGCTATCTTCAACGAATATTTTAAAGCTTCTTTAAAATAGCCACCCGCAACTCTCCTAATAGTGCTTAAATCCCCTCCAAGCTTCCGATTTATCCATGAATGGTAATCAGCCAGAAAAATCGTCGTCTCCACGCCCGCTTTCTGGAAGTCAGCTACTTTCTGCATACAGATAAGCCCTGTTCCTAGATGTACTAAACCTGAAATTTCAAAACCTATGTAATGTCTAAGTTTTGCTCCCTGATCTAGGTATTACTTAAGCCTCTCCTCAGTTAAAACTTCTTCAACAGGCGGTCTAGTTATGAGCTGGAAGCGATCCATAGATGAAAATAACGAGAATACAGGTTTAAATCTTTACGGTTACCGAAAATTTCCAAATTAAAAAATTAGGAAAATTTAAAGAAATTAGCCGACTGTTACTTCTATCCAACAGTAGAACGGATAAGGCATATCGCCTAGCCATACTTCCACGTCAGCCCAATAGGTTCCGGCTGGAGTTCCCGCTGGCACTACTATTTCTACGGGAACCGTCGTCTTGCCAACAACTGTAAATATCAATGGCATATTCGTCGGAGGCAGCTCGTCATACCATGCAGCATCTACCATTACATCTACAATTTCACTAGATTCAAAAGTCAGCCACACCGTTATAACTTGGTCGGCAGCCGCGTCAGCTGTCGCGTAGACTTCCACGTATCTCGACGCATGTTTGACATCGTAGCCTCCACTGAAGTAGACTTTATAGAAGTCCAGCGCCACGGAATAGGCTTCTGGAAAGTCAGCTGGAGCGCTACCATCTAATAGCACGTTGTGCAGTATCAGCGAGCGTTTCTCATCCGTTACCGACCTGTAGAACCCTGGGTATAAGAACGGCCAGAGCTCGTATCCTCCGCCATCCCATATCCATACGTATTCCTTCGTAGTCCCAGTTCTAGTGCCCCAGGTGAAGTTTCCATCACCAGCATAATTTATAACTCCTTCATCCCAGACTATGCCGTGTCCGCCGACGCCGTGTACGTTTATATCCGTGTTAGGATAGGTCCACGACACAGTAGCTTTAATAGCCGCTATTTCGTCATTGTCGTCTTTCACCTTGAAGAATAGTATACGCCAATCTCCGGTCTCATACCTCCATCCTTGGTCATATACTCCTCTAACTTTAAGAGCCTCGTATGGTTGTGATCTTTGGAACGGGGAGGGCGTGATTTGGTATTCTACACGAGTATTTCTTATATAGGGCACGGCTACGAAGGAAACCGGTATAAGGCTTGTATATCCAGTCGTGGTATCCACTACTTTCAAGTAGGCTTCATAAGGTCCAACCATGCCAGGATTAGTCATTATAACAACGGTTATTATCGTACTTTCCAAGGGATCTAGCGATATCCATCCGGATGTAACCATTAACCAATCAGGAGTACGCGTACTCCACTCCTCTACCTTTACCGTTACGGTGAAATTGCCTTGAGCGCCCATACTTCTAACTCTCAGCACGGGGATTCCTCGTATCAAAGAACTGTTAAACGATAGGTATTGTATATTACCGTCCATATAGGAGTCAGCTACTCTATATAACTCCTCAATTTCCATTACTCCATCTCCATCATCTACCCAGTCGAAGACGTTAAACCATGAGTAATTGCCCTCGTAGTAGTCTTGTAGAGAGCCGATAATAGTTATGACTACCCTTCTATCTCTAGCTATGCTTACCGGTAATGGATAGAAGTATGTCCCGGGAGTTATAGTCATCTCGAAAGATGTGCTCCTCAGAAGTTTATAAGTGAACGGAGTTATTTTGTAGGTTCTTCTCACGTTTGACGGATTAAACAGAGCTATAGCTCCTCTCTTAATCTCTCCAGCTCTAATAAGCCCGCCGTAGAAACTCCCAGTTATCGCATTTCCAAACCAGCCATCGGGAGGCCCGGAGAACGGAAGTCCAAGATCTACGTTTAGATATATAAACGCTGACATCCAAGCGTCTATAATGGCTTCTAACGCGTTATTCCAGCTATCGCCAGTAGCTATAAATACTCCGCCCTCGCCAGCCACCAGCTTCACTGCTCTATAAATATCTATTCTTCCAGCTCCTTGAGAGTACGGGTCTTCCATTAGATCCGTAGCCGTAGACATTAGTATACACTTAACGGTGAGCGGGTCCGGTTCACCCCAAAGGTCTCTAAAAGCTTCATATACTATGGCCGCGGCGCCAGCGGTCATAGGCGTGGCCATGCTAGTACCGCCGAAGAAGCTTGTGAAATATGGAGGTAAGAACGCTGTTAATCCATAAGCACCAACCGCGACTAAATCTGGTTTGGGGAATCCTAGCGGGGTCGGGCCTCGGGCCGACCAGAATATTATTGTATCGTTATAGCCGGGCGGATAGCCGAAGATCGGCATGTAGTGATAGGAAGTTGAGGCACCGACTGTTAACGCTAAGATTGAGTAGCCGGGCTCAGTTACAGTTCCGAATCCTGGTCCACCGTTGCCAGCGGCTTGTACCATAAGTGTACCTGGATAAGAGGGGTCTAACAGGTAGGGCACTGTTAAAGCATCTTCTAGTACTGTCAATACGTCATACCAGAACCACCAGAAGTAATAGCTCCCCTCAACCCACCAGCTCCATCCCCAGCTATTACTAATTATATCAGCTTTATGCTCTCCAGTGTAGCTCCATTCACTGTAAACCACGGTACCGTACATCGGCACACCCGCAATAGAGTCATATGTTACTAGGTCGAAGCCGGCAGCCCAAAGCCATGCTTCTATTAGATCGCCTATCCACAGCGCAGTGACGCCTATTACCTCGGCTCCGGGCGCTACTCCTAAAAGCCCTGTGAGAACTCCTCTACCAGCCGCTGTTGAAGCGCATTGAGTTCCGTGTCCGTAATAGTCATACTGGAGTAATACCCAGCGCCCTTGGTAATCCCATTCTAATATCTGCCCTATCGTGCCGAAGATTCCCCACCAATCTAGAGTATAGCCTCCCACTATGCCTAGGGATATGTCTAAGAGACCGTCATCATCAAGATCTCCTACAACTGCCGCTCTGTTCCCCCAGTCGAAAGGTCCTTCAAAATCGTCGATTGAAGCATCTTGATCAAAGTCGAAGAATACTGCCTCGTACCTGCCCGCGGTTCCGTTATCGACGAATACTACTAAGTAATAGCCGAAGTACGTCCAGCCCTGCCAGTATACAACGCCTATCTGGTAGTTTGTGCTTTGTGAAGCATATCCTATGGTGCCTAGGTAAGTTAGGTTTATGTAGCCTGTTGGAGCATAAGTTAACAAGTCGAATTCTTCTACGGTTCCCGTCATCGGGTTATAGTAGGATACGTTTCTCGGCCCCTCTACCCCTATCGATAAATTCAAATCGTTGTTTGCATCCGTGTAGGTGTTATTGGTTAGTATTAAGCCTATTTCATCAGCGTCGAAGTAGAGCGGGTAGCCCGTAGCGTTTCTGGCTAATGCCGGGAATAGATCGGGATGCCCAAAGTCTACACCTGTATCCACTATCGCTATTCTAACTCCAGTACCCATATACCCATACTCTGTCCATACATCGCTTGCTCCCACTAAATCAACTATCTGATACATTTGAGGCTCTATTTCTCCTTTAAATTCCTCAAGTTCTGGGTCTAGCGAGGGAGGCTCTGGCACCAATCTTTTATCCAAGAATACCCCTATGACTCCATTCAGCTCTGCTATCTTATCGGCGTCTTTAGGCTTTATTATAGTCCTTATCAGCTTGACATTGCCTATGGGCGGAGTGCCCCTAGCTACTCTAGTATAAGGAGCCAATAATGAGTAATCAAAATCTTTGCTGACTGCGAGGATAGCTCTGACGGGCAGGTCTGGATCCCTCGATAGAAATTCCGGATCTACGTAAGCCTTCCAATTCGGCGCTTTCTTCTCAGAAGGAGAAGGTTGAGCGCTCATAGGAGCATATGCGGGGACCATAAACGTGATTAGAATCGCTAGCAATGCTAGGGTTTTTATTTTCATATCTTCTCCCAAGACAGAAAAAAGGGATGATATATTATTATAGTTTACTTGTTCTAAAAATTAGAACTCTAACTCTTCGTATCTTTTTTCTTTTCGTTTGAGTAGTAAATATGCAAAAATAATTAACACGATTAATACTAAAATCGCTGTTAAAGCTTCATTTTTTAACTTCTTTCTCACATAAATGCTCGTCTTCGAGACGAAGGGTTTGGTATTAGGGGCGCTAGTGAAGACCTCTATCCTATACTCTCCTTCTTCCTCTACTTCGAATTCTTCTTCAAATATTGTTTCTCCATCAATAGGAATTTCTACTTTAACCATTTTTTCTCTTTTTTCTCCCTTTGGATCTATTACTTTAAAAAACACCTCCAGTTCTTCAATTCGTACTGGTTGTAGACACTTTACCCTAGCCGTTACACGTATCCTACCATCAGTGGAGGATGCGTTAACTTCTCCGGATAAATTTAAAGTCGCGTTTACCGATTGCGGCTCAACGTAGTAGAGTTCTCTTAAACCCTCAATAGGGGAAGGGTCGATTATCACGGCTGTACCAGCTTTATATTCAAGAGAAACTTTCCCATCTAAGTCTGTTATCGACGCTTTTTCTTCTGAAATAATTCTTACTCCTTGAATGGGAGGAATAACCCTGATCATTATTTTAAGATTTAGATTTGTACCTGTTAATTCATAGCTTACTTTAAGCTTTTTAATTTCTCCTATTTCTGAGTCGTGAAGCTTAGACGATCCTAGAGGATCGTCTTTAAGTTCTACGATTAACTTTCCTGGAAGAGTTCTCTTTATGCAGAAAACAGCTTCTCCTTTCTCATCTGTAACTGCTTCCTGATTCAAAAGTTTAAGAGTTAAGCCTCGAGCGGGCACTCCTAAAGGAGTATAAGAGGTAGTTACCCTTATAGTCCAATGAGTATAGTTGCTGGAGACGAGCACTGCTCTTGATACCTCTGGCTCTACGCTCGCTATGACTAATTCGGCTAGTGGATACTCCCTGCCCTCCTCTACTAAATAGAGATTTTTTCTAACTACTCCCAACTCGCTGGGAAATTCAAGCGTAAACGCAAAAACTCCTCCATCTCCCTCTACCACTTTTCCGTCTAGTTTGAGGACTTTTCCTTCTCCTTCAATAGCTACTTCTAATGTTCTAGTTGTACCTGGAGCACTAGCTATAACGTATTCTCCACCTATTCTAAGAAGCAGTCCATCGCTCCTTACATATTTAATTAAAACTTTAAGCTTGTATATCTTGATCACGAAGGGAGTCACGGTTTTTAACCTATTCTTCTCTGCCGTGATTTCGTAAACTTCTCCTAT
>JALURF010000022.1:8805-17222 GCA_027017165.1 Thermofilaceae archaeon | reverse complement strand
AGCTGATCAAAGTAAGCTTTTAATGGCGGTGAAACCCGATGCATATCCCAGGGTTGTTTTTCTTTTAAATAAAATTCGCTCCAGTAAGTTTTATTAAATTTCATTGTGACCTTTTTTATTAAAAAACGGTTTAATAGATCCTAATGGAGATCTTAAAAGCAATGCTACAAGCGTTGTGGGCGATAATAAAAATTTCCCTTTTGAAAATTCTATGAATCCTACATCATCAAGGAGACCCTCTGCGAACTTCATTCTGAATAATTTAATTATTACTTTAGGCAATGATGGGGCAGTTCTTATCAAGAATAATGGTCAAGAGAAAATATTCAAAATATTTCCTGCTTTTCCTCTTAAACACCAAAATAATATACATTTTACCGGAGCTGGTGATGTTTTTCTTGCTGGTGCAGCGACTCACTATCTTTTTTCAAAGTCTATAGAGATATTTTCGGTGAAGTATCGCTAAATATATTGATGAAATTGATTAGCGATGTTCTTAAAAGCGAATATGGAGTTAAAGTTAACGAATTTGAGGTATACGATTTATTAGTCAATAAGAAATTGGAATCTATAAAAATCGGAAATTCCGAGATTCTATATACAAAAAAGCTCTCTACCTCTTAGCTTTCTCAATAACGTATCTAATTATTCTCTTCGCAATATTTACCCTAGTTACAGACTGCAGCCCACGCCATCCAGGCTGACTATTAATCTCCGTTATGAAGTATCCTCGAGGACTTTCAAGCACATCTACTCCCGCTACTTCACAATTTAAGACTTTACAAGCTTTTAATGCTAATTCTTCCAGTTCTCCTTCAGGTTTAAAGGCTTTAGGCCTAGCTCCCTGAGCTATGTTAGTCTTCCAGCTTTCGCTCTCCCTATACATGGCAGCGACTACTTCATCTCCCACTACGAACATTCTGATATCCCTCTGCCCGTGCTGAATAAACTCTTGAAGATAGATTACAGAGTGGTAGAATTGGAGGGAGCGAAATATTCTAATAGCTGTGTCTGGGTCGCTCACCCTAGCTATTCCTATCCCTCGAGAGCCGAAAATAGGCTTTACCACCACATCTCCTCCCAGCTCGTGGAAAGCTACTAATGCGTCCTCGGCGTTTTCAGCCACTGCCGTTCTGGGTACTGGGAGTCCGTGTTTTTCGAGTAAGAATAAAGAATAAAACTTATCAATACACTTTTCTATAGCTGAGGGGTGGTTTATAATTATCTTACCATCTCTAGCCAATCTGTGAAGAGAATCGAGCCTGTAAATAGCCTCTTCGAGCGAACATCTGCCTATGGGCCTAACTATTATGGCGAGAAGATCGTAGAGGTTTACCCCCTCAGCTTCCGATTTTAAGCCGTAGCCTATACGGTTTAAAACCCTAGATAGCCTTAGGAACACGGGTTCGTGGCCGTAGTAGACTATGGCTTCTCGTAGCTGCTGGCTAGGCCATGACTCGGGATTTCTAGAAAAAATCCCTATTTTAGCCAATAACGCCCCCCTGTTGATTACGCTTACTTAAAAGATAAGTCTTATGAACTTCAAATTTTCTTTATACGAGGTAGACAAGCTATGAAAGAGGTAAAGAATTTTTTTCTAATAGTTGTCGATAGTCTCAGACAGGATCACGTAAGCTTCTACAATAATGGAAAACCCGTATTTAGAGGAGTAAAACCTTGCGAAACTCCCAACATAGACCGCTTCGCTCGAAAAAGCGTCGTATTCATCAATACATATCCCTGCGGTCTCCCAACCATACCTGTTAGAACAGAGCTAGTAACCGGCCAGTTTACACTTCCCCACAGGCCATGGCGTCCCCTTCTCCCCTCCCCCCTCGACATAACTATAGCTGAAATTCTGACTAGAGAGGGGTTTATAAACGGCTTCATCACCGATACTTATCACTTCTTTAAGCCCGATATGAACTTCCATAGAGGTTTCCACTCGTTCAAGTGGATCAGAGGACAAGAATACGATGCATACATCTCTTCTCCGCCTAAGAGGAATATTGAGGATTATGTAAACGAGAAATACCCGGAGGAGTGGAGGAGGCTAGTTGCGAAATATTTAGCAAATACAGATCACTTCGAGAAAGAAGAAGACTATTTCCCGGCTAAAGTCATGCTAGAGGCAATCGACTGGCTTGAAGAGAATAGGGTACACGATAGGGTGTTCCTATGGATCGACTCTTTCGATCCTCATGAGCCTTGGGATCCGCCGCCAAGATTCGACACGTATACAGATCCCGGCTATACGGGTCCACGGCTCATACTTCCAATGGGCGGATACGCCTCTAATTGGGCTAGCGATGAGGAGATAAAACACATCAGGGGGCTTTACGCTGGAGAGGTATCCTTTGTGGATTATTGGCTCGGTGTACTTTTTAAACGACTTGAAGAGCTAGACTACTTTAACGACTCTTTAATAATATTAACGGCCGATCATGGCCATCCCTTAGCTGATCACGGCAAATTTCTGAAAGGTCCAGATAGAATGTACAGTGAACTGCTTAAAATTCCCTTCATGGTGTATTATCCTGATTGTGAGCATAGAGTTGTCGATGCTTTAATCCAGTTCCCCGACGTACTACCCACTGTTTTAGAGTTTTTAGGATTAGAGAATAACGCTAAGACAATGCAGGGTAAGAGCTTTACCAAAGTATTAACCGGTGAGAAAGAGGAACATAGGAAGGCAGTGATTATAGGTTATCACGAAGGAGAAGATAGGTGTATTAGAACGAGAGAGTGGAGCTACATTCATAGACCTGAAGGACGACCGGATGAACTATATAATTTAATTAAAGATCCTCGAGAAAAAGTGAATTTAATTGATGAATGTAAAGACGTGGCTTTGAAAATGGCTTCGATGTTTGGCAAATACTTCTATAAGACTTCTGTAAAAGTGGTAAAGGGATTACAGGGCAGGTATGAAGTTTCATAAAAAATTAGAGTTTCCAGGATTTCTTTAATACTTCTAAATTTACCTCGCCGTCGGTAAGCGTGTTTCCGGTCTTTATGTTGTATACTGTTATTTTCGCGGGAGCGAAGAGTCCGGGATCTATTTTGTAGAAATCGTAGTTAGCTTCTTTAAATATCTCGAAGAAAGGTTTCCCATAGCTAGGCGATTTAGAAGACGGTGCCTTCTCGACGAAATCCCTCAGCTCGTCTTCGTTTTCGAAATCTACTATGTAAAAAGTCTCGCCGGCGTATATCAACGCGTCATTGGTCCTACCCATCATTATCGTCGGGTCTGGGTGTACTGGAGCTATAGGGCAGACGCCAGCGGCGCTAATTATCTTATCTAGGGGGAAATGTAGTGTGTGTAGCCTGTGTATGCCGGTTTCGGCTATTCTACAGCTTATCTGTATAGACCCCGCTATACTGCTGGTGGATGCCACCAATACGTACAGGTTATTCGGAGTTACCCCGCATTTCTCAGCTATTATATTTAAAACATCGGTATTCGGCAGTTTTGAAGCCTCTAAAACCAGCACCGCCTCATCTGAATCATCCTCATATCCGATTTCTTTATACAATTTTTTAGGCTTCTTAGCTAGAGCTCTTGCTGGTCCTGATCCCATAGCGAAGTATTTTTCATGGCTGATTCTCCACCCGGCGTATTGAGAAGCCATACAAGCTAACACCGGATGTTCTATGAACTGATCTATCACCGGGAGCACTACGTCACCGTACTCTCTGTGATGTAGAGTTATCCTAGCAAGCCCTGCTAAGCACACTTGCGCTAAGTATATTCCAGCCTCGTAGCCGCCCTCCGCCTTCACGCCACAGTCTATGATGGTGGCGCCGTTCTCTGCTTTTAAGACTTCAACTCTCAGAATATCCTTCTTTTCTATAATCTCGTCTACTACTTTTAGAGCTAATTTGTTCAAACTTATCATTCAACTTCACCTCCCAATAATTCTTTAACCTTAACTAATTCGGGGTTTTTATCAACATTAATAAATAGTCTGCCCATACACTTAATATCCTCTAGGACATCTCCTAGAAATAGGTAGAACGGTCCTTCTATTTTCTCCTTTTTCGCTTTAACTTTGGGCACTATAGAGTCAATATAGAAGGTGGGCAGTACTCCACCGGCATTGCCGCATATTATTATTTTGCCGCCGCTCATTCTAGCTCCAGCTTTGCCTTGGCAATCTCCTCTTATAAGAATAGTTCCACCCGACATATATAGACCTGGTAGTACGCCGCAGTTCCCGCCTATAGCTATAAAGCCTTTAGACATTTTAGCTCCTACTTCTGCTCCGGCGTTTCCATGAATTATTATAATTCCTCCTTTCATCCCTCTATTTTTCTTTAATCCCCGCAGGACCGCTCCCACGTGATCGCCTGCGTTTCCAAAAACTTCTATAGTTCCGCCTTTCATCTCTCCGCCGAGCCACGAGCCCGCATTTCCCTTAATCGTTATTTTTCCTCCTTTCATTCCATAGCCGGTGAAGTGTCCACAGTTCCCATTTATCACTATCTCGCCGAAAGTCATGCCTTCTCCTATTCTCCATACCTTCCCGAAATCGCCCTCGAGAAATATTTCTACGTTATCGCCTTCTACTTCTTCCTCTTCTATATGGAACAACTCCTCCAGCCTACACTTTCTATTACCCTCGTACATTGTTAGGCCTTTTAGTTCTTCTAGACTCTTTCCGGCGAATACATCGGGCTTTATCTTCTCGGCTTCTACGGGCACTGAGAATTCCTTTACCGGTCTTAATATGAAACGCCTACCCATAACCATCACCCACAGGTCATGTATTTTAGCTTTCTAATCTCCCCATCGTGAATAGCGTAGTTAGAGAAGCTGATCGTATAGTACTTCCTGAATTTAGCTTCCATATCCCTCACGACCTCCGGGTCAGGCCTCTCTTTAAACTTGACTGCTATAGTCTCGCCGAATACCTCTTTCACAACTTCTCCATCTTTAACCACGATTTCTCCGCCCTTTATAGTGTATAATGTCTTGCCGAAAGCCTCCTTGACCTTTACGTAGTCTTTCGAGAAATCTACCTCTTCCGGGTTTAGGTCGTAGATCGCTATATCGGCATCTGCGCCCATGCCCAGGTGTCCCTTAAACTCGTGAATACCTAGTAGCTTTGCGGGAGCCGCTCTCGTCACTATCGCTACGTCATATAAAGTATATTCCCTATCTATACTCGGCAATACCGATCTCTTCAAGCCTTTCCTGCTAAGCTTTTTCATAATCTCCTCTCTGTACTTTTTACTCATAAGTAGAGCTATGAGCTTCGGGTAGCGAGTAAACGGAGCTCCATTCGGGTGATCGGTGCTCAATATCACCTTCCAGGGGTCCTCAACGAGGAGCATAACTTCTAATCCTATACACCACTGTATGGTGTTTACCATGTTTTTCTTCTTGTATTTGAAGGGGACTATACCAGCCGCCGCTTCGTTCTCGACTTCCGCGCCAGCCCACTTCCATCTCGCTAGGTGATATAGGGCGAATTCGAAAGGCGCGTCAGCGGTCATCGTTATGGCTGTGCCGAAGTCTATCTGCCCCACGTCCAGGCTTACATGGCTATGCTTATTAACGTAGTCAGCTATCTTCTCGCTGCCGGATCTAAGGTCGAACCAGGAGTCGCCCATATAGCTGTTAAACTGGACGTGAGTTACGTGTATCGAAAAGTCGTCTTGTGCTATTCCGGAGACCGCATCCATAGTTTTAAGAGTTGTCTCGTAGTTTCCCGGTATTCCGAGCTTATTACAGTGGACGTGGATAGTATGCGGGAGTTTTAACTCCTCGTTTACCTTAGCGTGATTAACCACTATCTCGCGGGGAGTTAAGCCGTAGGGTTCTATCTGATCGTCGAAATCCATTCCGTATCCCTTGCCCCAGCTCCACGGCACCGCGACGCCTGGGTCTACGAGTTTTATAGCGTAGCACTTCATAGCTTCTAAAAGCCACATAATAGCGTGCTTAAACTTGTGCAAATCTCCCTGGCTTAGATATTCCAGTAGTATCCTGTTCGAGTCTAAGAGTAAGAAGCAGAGCTTATCGAGCATGGGCACATCGTTAAGCTCTTCGTGAGTATGCCTAGTCTTCAATGGAGGGGATGCTGGCTCGGCGACGGTGGTCCAGCCCATTCTAGCATACCTATAGCCAGCCAAGAACGTGGATGGAGTTCTTTTACCAGTTCCGGATCTATGAACTCCTTTAGCCAGCTTCATGAAGCTTGTGTAGTGGTCGCCGGGCATCATAACTCTTCCGGCGTTTACCTTAGGCCCGGCTATGTGGGTGTGCATGTCTATGCCGCCGGGCATTACTACTTTGCCTTTAGCCTCTATGATTTTAGCTTTGGAAACGTCTATTTCGCTCGGGTCTACTATTTTCCCATTTTTTACTCCTATGTCCAGGACTTCTCCATTAATCCCGTTAAGAGGATCGTAGACAAAGCCATTCTTAATTAACAACTCCATAATTCTCACCTACACAATTTCTTAACTTCTTCAAGCAACATGTTGAGAATTTCCTCATCGCTGAGCACTCCTTCAGGCGGCTCGACCAGTTTTTTGAGCCTAAGCGCTACTTTATCCATTCTATAGGCCGTGCCTTCAACCTCTACCCCGGCCACGGCTGAGGGTATGACCACAGTGGATACGGCTGCCGTTAAACTCCACTTCGGATCAATAGTTATTAATGGTATTTTAAGCAGGTTTTTAACGGCTTTAGCCGGGAAGTGGGCTACTGGATCGGAAGCTACTATCAAAGCGGCGTCTACATCGCCGTTATTCAAAAGGTCAGGAGCTGAGGTTGCGCCTGGGTAGTGTCTAGGATATCCTCTTCTAAAGTCTACGGCGAAGGCGTAGCCGGTAGTCCAGGCTGAGGCTTGGTTCGCGCCTACTACGTTGTAGTGTCCTCTCATAGGCAGTACGACGAATTTAGTCCACTCGTTTAAATCCTGGGCGAGGCGTAGCATCTCCTCTATATTCCTGCCCTTGCCCAAGGTCATCGTCACGCCGAGTCCGTAGAAGAGCACGCCGAATTTGGCGGACATCATCATTTCGGCCAGTTTCTTAATTTTCTCTACTTCTACGCCAGCTACTTTTTCGAATTCTATATCGTATCCCTTAACTATCATCCTTAGAGCTGAAGCTAGTTCGTAGTCTCTATTGGGCTCAATTTTTATGAAGAAATCCGCCATTTTAGCGGTATCAGTCTCTCTAACGTCTATGACCACGACTTTCCTATCTTTTCTAGATTTCGCGTATATCCCCTTGGCAAGGGCGCTATATCGATTTAAGTGCCTCGGATGAGCGTTAAGCGGGTTACAGCCCCAGAATATTATCAAATCGGCGTGATTCCTAACCTGACCGAGAGTTGAAGTTACATAGCCTACTTCCTGCACTCCTAGTATGGTTGGGCCGTGACATATTACGCTCGTGTTATCGAAGCACCCGCCGAGATATTCAGCCAGTTCTAGTCCTACTCTTATAGCCTCCGTCGTGGTGTTGCTCCACCCGTAGAGTAGTGGGTATTTAGCCTCTACTAAGATTTTAGCCGCTTTTCTAATAGCGGTTTTTAAATCGACCCTTTCAAGTTCTCCGTTATTCCTCACGTATGGGTGGAGTATCCTGTTTTCTCTCGCATGAAGTATTTTAGAAACTCCTAGTGCACAGGCTTTTCCAACCTTTACTATCCTATTTCCGGCTACTTCAACTTCTAAATCATCACATAAACAGCCGCAGAAGCTGCAAACAACGTCTTTAACTATCTTAGTCTCACCAGTGGCTGATTCTGGAGGATCTCCCGTGCTCTCCGGTTGGAAGATTTGTGGAAAGAGTTTTTTGAAATCGGGTATTTCTTCAGAGGTTTTTGAAATTGATACTTCTATTCCTTTAAGGGTGGGCATTCCCGAGCCGTAGGTGTCGGGGTTTATTACTTGGTTAGCCCACGGCCCCATCGGTATAAATGCTATTCCGGGATGTCTCCTCCTCGATTTTACAGCTTTAACCACGACACTGCCGTACTTCGACTCAACTTTCACGCGGTCTCCTTCTTTAAGCCCTAGCTTTTCGAAATCCTCAGGGTCGAGCTCTACTAGAGCAACGCTCTCATAGTAGCCTTTAGTGAGCTTGCCGACGTCGATCCATCTTCCCTGGTTTAGACTCCTCCCCGTGACCAGGGTTAGCTTTAGGCTCGTCATTGCGAGCCAGCTTCCTTAGGTTTTTCTATCAGTTTAGTTTTCTCGAGGATTTTGCCTTTAGCCGAGTGCGGCTTTCTCAGCAGGGTATCGCCGTATTTCTCTATCTCCCTAGCTTCATCAGCCAGTATAGCGGCATATCTCATCAATTCGTGGGCAGCCGAGGCTATCAGAGTATACCTCTCCCACTCCTTTATCTTAAAGCACGCCTTAGTGGTCAGTTTGGCTACGGAAGCAGCCATCTCG
>JALURF010000022.1:0-8795 GCA_027017165.1 Thermofilaceae archaeon | reverse complement strand
CCATCTCGTAGGCGGCTATGGCTTTAGATTTAGCGTATGGGTTTGAGAACTTGGCGGCTTCTACGGCGGTTTCGGAGTTCACAACGACTTTGGGCAGTTCGGGTTTTTCGCCTTTCTTAAAGGCATCTATCACTCTGTCTAATTCTCTACAGATTATGTTGAAGACCCCAGTGGCGGCGAGTACCTTTATCACATCTGCGTTGAATATAGCCATCTCCGTCGGGTCTAGGAATTCCTTCCTAGCTCCTATCATCGAATCCGCTGTGACTATTATATAGCCGAAGCCCTTCCCCTCTAAATCTTCAACTATCTTCTTCGCTGGAGCATCAGAAATAACTATAGTCGGTATCCCCGACTCTTTTAGAAACTCTCTAACTTTTGTAGGACCTGGCAGAGCGGCGTTCGGGCTGACTACTATGGCAAAGTCCGGTTTAAACTCGACCAGCGTTTTAGCGGCTTCTAAAGCCTCTTCCTCCGCCATTTTAGCCCCGCTACCAGCGACTCTCACCATTATATCTTTACGCTCAGCTCTCTCGTCGAGAAGGTATTCGAGAAGCGGCGCGCAACCAATACAGCCGAGCTTGAAAACGCCAATTTTCACTCGAGATGACAAGTAAACCACCACTTTAAAAGATAACCCAACAAAATATATATTTTGACTGAATGATTATTAATCCGTTGAAGGTGAATTTTATGCTATTAAATGGTGTAGAAATTGAAGAAACTTTTGCTGAAGCATTCCCGATGTACGCTACTAGATTTCTAATAACCGCTAAAAATAAGAAATGGGCTTTAACAGCCGCGAGAGTAGCCACGGGCTTCGCCACTTCCATCATCATGGCTCCCGCGGAAGCCGGAATAGAGAAGCTAGTAGCTCCGAGCTCTACCCCTGATGGGCGACCCGGCGTGCTGGTTCATATTTACCACAGGTCCGTGCCTGAGCTCAAATTCCAGACTTTAGTGAGAATAGGCCAGTGCGTGCTTACCTCCCCCACGTCAGCCGTCTTTGACGGCTTGAGAAAGATTAAGAGGAAGATGAATATAGGCGAATCTCTGGCGAAATTCGGAGATGGTTTTGAATATCTAGAGGAGAGAGATGGAATGAAGCTCTGGCATATCCCCGTTATGGAGGGCGAGTTTATAATCGAAGATTCTATAGGAGTACTAAAAGCTGTGGCCGGCGGCAATATAATCATACTCGCAAAAGATGGAGATTCGGGCTTAAAAGCCGCCGAAGCCGCTGTTAGCAGTATAAGGAAGAAGTGTAAAAACGTCATCATGCCTTTCCCTGGCGGTATTGTAAGGTCGGGTTCTAAAGTCGGTTCTTTAAAATATCCGAAGTTGACGGCCACTACGAATCATCTACTATGCCCCACGATAAGAGATAAAGTAAAGGATACCCTCGTACCCGAGGGGGTTAAATGTGTATATGAAATAGTGATCAACGGCTTAACGTTCGAAGATGTGTTAAAAGCTATGGGCGTTGGAATAATGGCAGCTTCAAAAGTTGAAGGAGTCGTAAAAATAACGGCCACTAACTTCGGTGGTAAACTAGGCCCGTATAAGCTGTATACAAGCGAAGCCATCGAAAAAGCTAAAGAATTATTCACTTAGCAAATTCTTTAATGCTATTTTAAAGCCAAATTTAGCCGCTTCTTTTAAATCGCCGCCGTCTAAAAGTCCTTTAATCAATCCAGCAGAAAATAAATCTCCAAACAACTTCAAATTCACGCCTTCGAGATTATCCAAGAGACGAATACTCGTATCTTTTAAAAATAATTCCACCTCTTTGCTCAGCTTTATAATTCCCTTAACCCCGTACCCGAGTATTTCTCGGAGTTTTTCTCCAGCGCCTAGTCTCGTTAGAGCCATCTCGTCTAATATTAGGACATCTATATTCTCTAGAGCCTTAGCTAACTCATCGATTCTGTATTTAAGAAAAAGTAAGAGCGGCTTGTAGATTACTATCTTATTTTTAGATTTCGAATACGATGAGACTAGCTCGACGATTTCTCGACGGACCTCTCCTAAATAGACCACCTTGCTCCGGTCTATAATCTCCCAATCGACTTCTGTAGGAGATTCGAGACTTAGAGAACTATCTCCCAGTGCCAGAGTCTTCCACTTTCCACTTCTATCATGCAATGCAAAGACTTTAGGAGTTTTAGAATCTACAACACTTATACATGAAAAACCGGAACCCCCCGCTATGATAGAGTCTAGTATTTTTCTAGCAGTTTTATCGTTTCCTACCTTACCCATAAAGAACGTTTTAACGCCGAGATTATTCAGGTATGATATAATCCTAGTCGCAGAGCCGCCAGCTTCTATAGAAAAATCATCAATACTTTCTATATCTTCTAAGTTATCGAAACACAAGTTGACATCTAGCGTTGCCATATCGAAAACGACCACGTCAACGGCTTCTTTTTCTCTCGGGAAATATGGTATTTTATTCAAATATTATATGTCGAGTATTTCATGATAATCCTCGAGTTTCATTCTAAAATTCAAGCATAGCTCGGCTAAACTTCTAGCATATATTCTAAAAAGCTCCTTGGATATATTGGAGAGCTCTACCGGATCTATCTCCTCGAGAGGTGTCAAAAGCATTATAATCCACTTGCCTATAAACGTAGGAGTATACCATTTTATCCAAACAGTCCTTCCCTTCGTCTTCTTCGGCTCAACTCCTTCCTTCAGTACATCGGCTGAAACTAGCTGCTTTAACTTCTGTATTATTGTTTTACTCGAGTACGGCAATTTTTCCAGTAGTTCTTTCTGGTAAGTTTTGCCTTCAAGCCTTATATTCTTGAGCAACTCAACTGTTATTCTCGAACTGAAGACTGATAGAAGTACTTCGAGCTGTTCCACAGACTCCACAGGAAGAGGAAGTATATAACTCCAAAGCTTACCCATACGCTATGTACGTTTTACGCCGCTAAAATCTTTAACTCGGTGGAGTTTTCCTTTTAACCGATTTCATCGTAGAGTGATAGAAGATTAATCCTCCGCTATCAAGAAAAATACATAGAAGTGAGGAAATTATAAATACATGTTGTAGATTTGTAAAAAGCGTTGTACAAGAATGCAATATGTGGTGGTAGTATGAAACTCAAAAGTATAGATATAGCTTTAATCTCGGTCTTCGCCGCTCTCTTCTATCTCTTAACGCTCCTACCGGGTATACCGATCATTGGGGGTAAAGGAAAGATCGAACTCGCCGCCGCGATAGCTCCTATCTTCGGAATAGTGTTAGGACCTTGGAGAGGAGCATTAGCCGCTCTTTTCGGCTCATCTATTGCCTGGATCCTACCTCCGGGCTCTCCCGATCCATTTTCAGGTCTACTAATATTAGCTCCCACAATTTCCAGTCTCGTGGCAGGCCTTTTCACTACTAGAAACGTAGGAAGACTCTATGGATGGCAGTTTTCATCACTCATCTTAGGCGGACTTATAGCGTTATGGTACTTAACTTGGATAGGAATACGGGCTTTTTACTACCCCATCATGCATATCGCGGGGCTTGCGCTGATGCTTATTATCAGGTCTAAAGCAAGCGAATACTTGCTTTCACCGAGTAGAATTAAAAATAGCCTAGCAGTTATAGCCGCGAGTTACTGCGGTATAGTTTCGGATCATATGGTCGGCAATCTAGCTTTCATATTTTCCCTTGGATGGCTTATACCGTTAGAGGCTGTCTCCGGATGGCTTAAGAGCTTAGGGCTACCGGATATACCCTCGCTCTTCATCTACGTTATGCCCATCTCCTTTATGGAAAGGCTTGTAATGTTATTAATAGCCGCTGCTGTCGGTATACCACTGATAGCCGCTGTTAAAAGCTACAAGTTGCCGGGTATAAGCGAATAAAACCCTTTTTTCAATTTATTAATATATTTCAGTTTACCAATATGTAATGTATATTTTAGAGAAAATCGA
Organism: Thermofilaceae archaeon; assembly: GCA_027017165.1. GTDB lineage: Archaea > Thermoproteota > Thermoprotei > Thermofilales > B69-G16 > B69-G16. Next base: position 4,856 of record JALURF010000022.1, on the reverse strand, counting down.
TTACATGCTCGCTTTTATGTTTTTCCCGAAAAAGATTTATCTACAATTAAGGGATATATACCGTATGGGTAAGACTTTATCAGAGCTTAAAATAGGCCGATATCCTCCCGCCGTCATAGCCTATCCGGATACGACAGTGCTTGAAGTTATAAGGGGCATGGCCGAGAAGTGGGTCAGACACGCTCCTATAGTGGATAAGAGGACCTATAGAGTTCTAGGGATGGTATCTGCAAGGGATATAATAGATTTTCTGGGAGGCGGTCCTAAACATAGAATTGTACTGGAGAAATATGGAGGAGACTTATACGATGCGATAGAAAATGAGCCTGTTTGCTCTATAAAGTATATACCGCCGTACGTGTCTTTAAACTCCACGCTTTATGAAGTTGTGAATTTGATGATGGGCGGTAATATAGGTGCTCTCTGCGTAGTTGATGAAATGGGGAGGCTTGTTGGTATAATATCGGAGAGGCATATAATGGCTTTAATAGAGAGCTATCATACCTTGGTTAAGGTAGCCGAGTTAATGAGTAAACCGCTTATATACCTTCCTCCACAAGCAAGAATATTGGATTGTCTAAAACTTATGCATGAAAAACACATTAGAAGAGTAGTTTTGAAAGATCCAGGAGGATTAAAGGGAATAGTCACTATTAAAGATGTAGTGAAGTTCTTTTCTCAAGACGAAGTATTGAATGATTTAAAGCGATTAGGTAAGGAGAATATCTATAATACTCCCTTATCCGTTATAGCTACTAAAGGTGTTGTTTGTATAAATCCAGAGAGAGATATTGGAGAAGCCGTCGAGGTTATGCGTAAATTCAATATCGGTAGCCTGGTAGTTGTTAATAGTAGGGGTAGCGATTTAGGAATTATAACCGAGAGAGATTATATCTTAAAGCTTCCCAAGATTAGAGGTGTTGAAATTTTCGTAGATGCTCAGCTTAAGTCTATAATAGTTGGGAGAGTTTTTCTATAAGACATTTTTACCTCTTTGTACTTTGTATGGGTTGATGTACGTATCTACTAGAATTGTAAGCGTAAACGTTGCTCGAGGCAAGGTAAGAGAATTCTTCGACAACATAGCGTTAGAGACGATTTTAAAAATATATGTAAACGAGAATTACTACGGCGCGTTTTTGTTAACTCCTGGTAAGTTAAAGGAATTCGTGATTGGACACTTGTTTACGGAAGGAGTTATAGATTCTCTCGAAGATATCCAAAAGATGGAAATAAGCAAGGATATAGCTAGAGTAGAATCGACGAGGATCACCTCTAAGCTTTTAAAAGCTAAAAGAAATCTAGTGGAGTTCTCCTGTGTAGCCGGCGATATTGGAGAATTAGCCGCTACTATAGGCAGATATAGGGTGAGCTCTGATATAACGCTTAACGCCAGTACTATAATAGAAGTTTTCCGTACGCTACATGAGAAAATGCCAGTTTTCCGCGCTACTGGCTGTACTCACGGAGCCGCCCTCTTAGATGAAAAGGGCGAAATTGCTTGCCTAGCTGAGGATTTGGGCAGACATAACGCGGTTGATAAAGTTGCGGGTTTCGCCCTCCTTCATGGACTTGACCTCAATAGACATGTTTTAATCTTAACCGGGAGGGAGACGCCTCAAATAGTGTTAAAAGCTGCCAGGATAGGGACGCCTATAGTCTGCTCTTTTTCAGCGCCTACGCTTGGAGCTGTAAAACTGGCTAAAGCTCTCGGTTTAACGCTTGTCGGTTTTATACGAGGAGGCAGGTTTAACGTGTATTCCCATCCAGAGAGGATTAGGATTGATTTTACGAGCCGACAAAGCTTATAACATTGTTTAATGTTAGTGGATTGAATATTATGGAAAAGGCGTTAGTAGTTTCCGTATCTGGGAAAGGGGGAGTGGGCAAGACCACCTTAGTAGCCCTGTTACTTAAGGCCCTCCTCGAGCGGGATGACGGAAGAGATATACTGGTCGTGGACGCCGATCCGGCGGCTAATCTGCCTGACGTCCTCGGCGTGAAAGTGGAGAAAACCGTTGGCATGGTAGCTAACGAGCTTAAACGCAAAATAGAGAAGGGCCAACTCCCCATGGGCGTTTCTAAAAGCGATCTTCTCGAAGCTTGGGTTTACAGCACACTCCTAGAACTCGAGAATTTCGATATGCTGGTTATGGGCAGAACTGAGGGAGAGGGTTGCTACTGTTACGTCAACAGCATTTTGACTAGAATATTGGATACTCTGCTCTCTAATTATGACTTGGTTTTAATGGATATGGAGGCTGGATTAGAGCATTTAAGCAGACGGACGGATAAAGACGTAGACGTGATGGTTATAGTTACGGATCCATCCCTGATGGGTTTTAAAACGGCTTTACGAATAAAAGAGTTGGCTGAGGAAGTTCACATCGAGGTGAAAAAAATCTACATTGTCGGAAACCGCTTCCCCGCCGAAATGGAGGAACGGCTTAGAGAATGGGCTTCTAAGATAGGAGTGGAAGCAGCTGGCGTAATTCCCAACGATTCTCTAATAGCGGAATACAATCTGGCTGGCAGATCTTTGCTAGATCTACCCTCTGACTCGCCCGCGCTTAGTTCAGCTAGAGAAATCGCAAAACGAATAGGGATAATTAGCTAATTTCGCCCAGCAGCTACAGATAATTCTAAATTTCGTTGTCGAGTATTTATCTAAGTGTACAGAATATAGCTGAGTAAAGTACGGCGGTGAGGACGACGCCTAGAAAAAGCGTTAAAAAAGCCAGGATTAACAGCAAGCTATACTTAGTTAAGGCTATCAGAACTCCATATTGGAGACCGGGCCACGACTATATAAAGTCGATAATAGCCGCGTTGAGGAAGATCAAAATTAGAGAAGGAGATATCGTTTTCATCTCCGAAAAAGCCATAGCTACGGCTAAGGGATGTATAGTAGATGAAGAGGAGGTAAAAGCTGGTTTTTTAGCTAAAATTATTGCTCGTTTTTGGATGCGGATAGTCTGGGGTTTCATCTTAGGCCCTTTATCTAGACTGAGAAAGGAAACTATAGCCTTTTTGAGGGAATATCCTCTCGACTATGGAGCGCGGCATAAAGAGGTCGCGTTGCGCCATGCTGGCCTGCTCAGTGCTCTGTGCTTCGGATCTGAGGGAGGTATAGATGGTTCAAACCTCCCATACGCGTACGTTTGCCTCCCTTTATATGATGCAAAAAGGGAAGTAGAGAAGATAAGGACCGCTATAAAAGAGAGATTAGGCGTTAACGTGGGAGTAGTCCTATTAGATTCCGATAGGTGTTACGATTGGAAAATCTCTTATCTATCTCCTAGGCCTGCATTGGTGCCCGGAATAAGGTCTCTGGGAGGCTTTTTAATATACGTTCTCTCGAATTTTCTAAAGCTGAAGAGCTACCCCACGCCTATCGCCGCTACTGGAATAGAGTTGAGTTTAAGGGAACTGCTAGAACTATCTTTAATAGCTGATAAGGCTAGAGGACATGGAGCTGGAAGGAATGTGTGGGAAATGGCGGAAAGATTTGGAACATCGTTAACCGGCGTTACATGGGATATGCTTGAGAAAATCCCGCATTATCCTGTAGTAGTGGCTAGGCGTGTGAAATAACTATATATTCTAGAGCCTTAGACATGTCTTGGAGGGGATTTGCTTGAGTAAAGCAGCTCCACTGCTCGCGGGGGAGAAATGCTCGTTTTGTGGCGCCTGTATTTCTGTCTGTGCTCTTAAGTGTATAGATGTCGGTGAGGATTATCCTGATTTCAACCCTGAAAAATGTACCGAATGTGGTTTATGCAGTAGAGTATGCCCAGTTTTAAACGCTGACTTCTTCAAGGAAGAGTTGCCAGTTTTAGAAGCTTACAGCGCTAGGACTACGCTACCTGAGGTTAGAGAACGAGGACAAGATGGCGGCGTGGTAACTACTTTATTGCTGGCCATGCTTGAGAAAGGCGATGTCGGTGGCGCTATTGTTTCTTCGCTTTCTGAAAGCGAGCCGTTAAAACCCACACCTTTACTGGCCAAAAACAGAGAAGATATCTTAGTTAGCGCAGGTACCCGATATTCTTCATCCCCTAATCTATCAGTGCTTAAGGAAGCAAAGATAAATGATGCTATTGCCGTAGTTGGAGTCCCCTGTCAGATTAGAGCTATAAGACTTATTGAAAACGCGAAGTTAAGGAGGTATGCAAATCCCATCAAGCTTAGGATAGGGCTGTTCTGTATGGAGAACTACGCTTATAGAACTTACGTGGATGAATTGCTCTCTAAGTTTCTTGGAATAAATCCCTCTGATGTGAATAAGGCGAATATTAAAGCTGGGAAATTCATAGTATACTTAAAGAATGGAGAGATTAAAAAAGTCCCAGTACACGATCTTAAAGACTTCGTGAGAACCTCCTGTAAGTCATGCCCGGATTTAACGGCTGAATACGCCGATATTTCGGTTGGAGGCATAGGCAGCGAGAAGGGATGGTCTACGGTTTTCATCCGAACGGATCTTGGAAAAGAAGTTTTCAGTAAAGTGGTGGATATGGGCTATCTAGAGGTTAAGCCTCTCTCGGAAAAAGGCAAAAAGCTCATAGCCAAGTTATCATCTATAAAGAGGAAAAACGCCGAAAAAACCTAAGTTCTTTAAATTAGATTTATCACTCGTCTTTTATTTTAAGGCATGAAGAAGAATTTCCAATATTTCATAACCGATATAAATGTGCAAAATGCCATAAGAGTTGGAAAGTAGGTGTTGCAGATTGAAGATAGCTGTTGTCGGTAAGGGCGGTGTGGGTAAAACAACTATAGCTGGTACTTTAGCCCGCTTATTGGCGCGGGATGGATTTAACGTATTGGCGGTGGATGCGGACCCGAATCTAAAC
>JALURF010000021.1 GCA_027017165.1 Thermofilaceae archaeon | reverse complement strand
TCCTGGAAAAGTACAGTAGATTCTACTAGATGTTTCGAATTCATTCAGCTGGAAATCGACACTTAAACTTAAAATAGTTTAAGGAGTTTAGAAATCTATTTCAATACCATCTGTGTACTATTTACCGTTATGCGTAGAGATAAAATGCTGACATTAATTCTTTTAACAGTTTTACTACTGGCGGCGCTACATTTATCCACCTACTTTATGCCTATTGGCGAGGCGAGACAGGATTTCAGCGATATTCCTCGAGCATTCGTAGAGGCTATCGAGCTTTTAAACGAGACAAACCACATATTGGATAAAACTGGTAGAGGAATCTTCCCGAAGGAGGAGAGGATCCTCGATATCTACGACAGAGGGTTCCGTGTTTCAAAGAAAATACGAGAATTTGAAGAGAGTTTAGAAGAAGGCGATTTAGCGGAGAAATTAAAGATGGCGTCTTTATCCTATAGAAGCGCAGCCGAGGGAGCGGCTCTCTCGGTCAACGCCTCTACTACAGTAGCTTCCGCATTTATAAAAATCCGTGAAGCTTTAACTCTGGTTATGCGTTGCAAGATAAACGAGTCTCTCGAAGTCTGGGAAGGGTCTAAACCCCTTATTTTAAAAGCTATAGCCGAGCTAGAAGATGTACTCGAGATTTTGTCGAGGGGTGGCTCTGAGTATATGCTTTCAAACCAGCACGCCGAAATCTACGATAAAAGCATAGCGGTAACCGCCGACCTTCTGGCATCTCTAAAAGAATCCTATAGGGTTATGGAATTGGTGGCTGAGTACAGCGACGATTTCGAGCGTTTGTGCCGGGGAGAGACGCCGAGTATGGATTTGAGAAGAGCAGTTTTAGGTTTAAGCCCTGAGAGAGCCGGAAGGCTCGGTTACCTAGTTGCCTCCATTAAGTCTAAAGTTTTGAACTGTGGATTATGCCAGGGTGGTGGCAGATATGGCATGGGTGGAGGAGCTGGATATACTCCGCCTTCAAGTGATGATTAAATTCGAACGACCCGAATACATCTTCTTCTTAATACCGGCTTTAATGGCTTACGGCGTTCTGCTAGCGTATACCAGGAGAAACTACTTCAAGCTTCGTCGTATCCTGAATCCGGTGGAGAAGGGAGGAAGCTGGATTAGAATTTTAGTGGTTTTTTCTAAATTTCTCTTATTGCTACTTCTAGTGGTTTCTCTCTGTCAGCCTTATATAGAGAAGATCGAGAAACGGCCTATAGAGGTAGGGAATCTAGAAGCGGTGAGGAAAGTTCCAACCCTTATCATGCTTTTAATAGACGTTTCTAAAAGTATGGAGTACGGGTATAGGATAAGAGAAGCCGAAGCCTTCGTGTTAAACCTGTTTTCTCAACTCGGAGATAAAGACCAGATAGCAGTTGTCTTTTTCGCTGGCGATGCGGAAATTGTCTACGAAGGCCCGCCTTCAAATTTTACCGTGGATTTTAAAGCTGGCAGGCGTTACAGCGCTATTGGAGACGCGTTATCCCTAGCCCTATCCTATTCTAGAGCCAGCAACTTGCCCGTAGGTGTCATCTTAGTCACGGATGGCGGTTGGAATTATGGCTCAGACCCAGTCCAAGTGGCTAAATCTTATGGAGATGTGCCCCTGGCTGTTGTTCACGTGGGTTTCGGAGCCAGCAGCAATTCCGAGCTCCTCATGAAAGTAGCTGAAGCTGCGAACGGGTGGTACTACGAGGTAACCTGGGAGGGGCTTCAATCCTTAACCGAGAATCTGTACAGCGAGGTCAAGTACGCGGCTCTAGTTTCTAGAGGAAAAAGCTACGTAGAATACACCGTTAAGGATTACGCGTTTCCTCAATTAGCTATATGGGCTATTTTCAGCATAATACTACCGCTAACTCTGGTCGACGGTGTATGAAATGGTGGAATTCGAGAATCCGGAGTTCCTATGGCTATTCCCCCTCTTAGCCTTCATCCTGGCGTTTCTCCATTTTAAAGGCTATAAGCTCTATATCAAATATTCGAGCTTCTACCATCCCCTAACTCGCTACATTAAAGCGGAGAGGAAGAAAAATAGAAGACTCATCTCCCTCATGTTGAAGATACTCCTAGCAGCGATGATCTCCCTGGCGGCCGCCAGTCCTTATATAACCGTAAAGGAAAGAGTTAAAGCAGAGGGTTCTTTACACGAGCTAGAGATTAAAGCCAATCCAGGCGTCGTCATAGTCTTAGATTCCTCCGGAAGCATGGGAGACTCCATGGGGGCAGCGACCAAGATAGAGGCGGCTAAAAAAGCCGTACTGAAGCTCCTCGAAATTGCGCCGGAGAACGTGGATTTCGGCTTAGTGGTGTTTGAATCTCAAGTTAAGCAAGCGGTACCTATAGCGGGTAACCGATCTAGAATACTCGACGAGTTGGACAGGGTAACGGTGGGCGGTGGTACCGGCTACGGCCCGGCTTTATCGACGGCTCTCGTTTGGCTTAAGCCCTACAGGATTTTTAACGTGAGTTGCGCCGTAGTGCTCGTCTCGGATGGGATGCCTGGAGATAAGCCTGGCTATGAGAGCGTTTTAAAGGAATACATAAGGTTGGGAATACCCGTGCACACAGTGTATATAGGCGCTGGTGGAGACGCGGGGCAACGCGAAGCGGCGATGATAGCGGGTGAGACAGGCGGTAGCCACTACACGGTAAATACCGTAGAAGAGCTAGTAGAGGCATTTAAGGATATTGGCAGAAAAATCGGAAAGTTGAGCTTAAGGACGAGCGTCTACATAGAGGTTGAAGCTAAAAAATCTCTATTAAGCGAGTTTTCCCTAGGGGTTTTAGTTGTTCTATTCCTGCTTTGGCTCGCCAGGTTTTATTTTTCGCGCATAACTTTTTAACTTTTTCAACCAGGAATCCTCACTCCTCAAATCTCCCGCTATGAAGATCGCCAATCCTATAACCGCTATATCGGCAGCCCTGATTAGCTGCTCATTTTCAATAACTATTTTCGTCCCCACGACGAAACAGTAGTGAATTCCTGGAGGAGGTACAGGCATGGTTGGGGGTGTGCTCGGCGGGGAAACTGTTTGCGTTGTATTCCCCTCAATATACAGTAATAGGATTAGCGGGTCCTCTAGCACCAGGTTTATAGTATCGGATTCCAGCCTATCAAAGGATAGTTTACGTACTTTAGCAAAGCCCACTGCGTTGTCTTTCAATAAACGTAAAACTTCTTCCTTTTCTAGGTACGGCAGAGTTTTCTCTAAACTGCCTTTATAGATCTTCTCCGGAATCGCGAAAAGATAAGCGTCTGACATGTTATTGGAATAAAAACCGTTCACGCGAATTTCTAGTAGTAGCTTAACCCGCATATTCCTAGATACGAGTGCGCCCTCGGTTATACCTAAATCTTCTCTACTCATCGTAAATCCTTCCCCGCATACGGTTTCCTGAGCGAAGAGGAATTTAGTCGGGAGGTATAGCAGTACTAAAGTCGTGAGGAGCATAGACACGATTATAAAGAGCCCAACCTCTCTCAACATTATTTCACCTCAAAACCCCATCTAGTATAAGCTAGTAAGAGAGCCGTAAGCATCGAGAAAACCGGCATATTTACAATAGCGGCGCCCATCCAGTTAGCCCCTAAGTAGCCGAACATCATGTAGTAATTGTAGGGGTAGAGTAAGGCTATCCAAAGCATATTTCCGGCAGATGGAGTTGTATGCGTAGTAAAAGTTATTATGGCAGCTATCAGGGTCAGTAGGATCGGTGCCATCAAGTACTCGAATATTCCAACGGCAAGAGCTAAACTTCTCTTCTTAAACAAGGCGGCGGTTAAGAGAACTATAGAGCCGCTCGTGGAGACCTGGAGCAGTATGAGCGCTATCTCTCCGCCGCCGACGCCTAGTAGGAGGTGGGGTTCCAGTATTAAAATCGGGATTATCAAGGAAAAGAAGAACATGAGAGAGGGAATGAAAATGGAGGCTATAATCCAAGAAGCCACATACGACAGTCTAGATATTGGATGCGAGAGATAGAGCGCGGAATCCCCTCTCTCCAGTTCCAGCCCCATTTGTGCCCCCATCGCTACTGTCAACATAGCGTAGAGAAAGCCCGTTATCCCTAGAACGGGAGCAAGCATCATCGGGGGTGGTTGTGGATATGCCACGTAGCCGGGCTGTGGGTATAGGGTCACTCGTATAGCCATGCGCGGAGCCATCATCGAGAGGAAGATAACCTGTATGATAGCTAGCCCCGCCATCGCCGCTGCGAGCTCTTTGGATAGCCTGCCCAAGATATAGGAGGAATGCAATAGAATTCTAGGCCGCATACTTAACCACCGCCTTATACATCTCCTCCAGCTTAGCCGTAGAGAGTTCTACCCTCTCAGCTCCTAGCTCTAACGCTTTCTTCTCCACATACCTCCAGTGTCCCGGCCTGGTCCTAACTTTTAAAAATGAATCATGAATTTCTACGGCTTCAACGTACTCCTCCTGTACCAGGCTGGAGGCGAGAAGTCTAGGATTCACCGTGTAGATTTTGAGTATCGCCCCGACGCCGTACCGGCTCGCTAAATCCCCCATAGAACCATAGTCTAATATTCTCCCCGCTCCTATAAAGACCGCGTAATTGCAGACCCTCTGTAGCTCGGGGAGAATATGGCTCGATATAATCACTGTTACGTTTAACTCTTTCTGTAAATTCTTAATTAACTCAAGTATCTCCATCCTAGCTATGGGATCTAAGTTGGCCGTGGGTTCATCGAGGAGTAAAAGCTCCGGATCTCCCAATAGGGCTTGCGCCAATCCCAGTCTCTGAAGATAACCTCTAGACAAAGCCTTAACCTTAATGTTTAAATATTCTTTTAAGCCAGTAATGCCGACAACTCTCTTAACTTCTCTCCAATCACTCCCTCTCAGCTTAGCCAAGTGTAGTAGCAAAGTAGAGACTTTCACGTCGGGAGGGTATACCGGTTTCTCGTGTAAAACTCCAATCTTCATTCTAGCTTTAACCTCCTCTCTCCACGGATCGAAGCCCAAAACCTCTACCTCTCCCTTGTTCCGCTTGAGAAGTCCTACAGCCAGCTTAATGGAAGTCGTTTTCCCAGCTCCGTTAGGCCCGAGTAACCCCGCTACGACTTTACGAGGTATAGTGAAAGTTACGCCATGGAGGGCGTAAGTGGCTCCAAACCTCTTATACACTTCTTTAAACGATAACGCGTCCACATCTATCACCTAAATGGCATAGTTACGTTCAAGCCTGCCGCTTCTGCCGCGAACTTTAATCCATCAATTATCACTTTGTAGCGTATCTCGTAGCGTGCAATTCCCTCTGCGATCTCCGCCATCTTTTCCAAGCTCGGTATAAGCCTATGGTTTAAAACGTGGAAGGCTACGTCCTCTACGTCTTCAATTTCGACTTCTTCAGAGCCTCTCATGGCGGCGTAAGCCTTGGCCACTCTGAGCAGAGTGATTCCAGCCCTGGGGCTCGCCCCTAATTCGAAGTATTTAGCCGCGGATTCCAAAACTTGAGGTCTGGTATAGGAGATTAAGCGCACGACCATCTCCAACACTTCTTCGGGCACCTCTACATTTTTAACTATGAATTCCTGGGCCTCGATCACCCAGCGCGGCTCAATTACAGGTTCTAGCTCCTCTATAGGCTCTGAGATCTCACAGATATGAAGTCTATAGACCTCCTTTTCGACTTCTAAACCTTTAGGATAGCCTACGAGGATGCGCGTAGCGAATCTATCCAATTGAGCTTCTGGGAGAGGATATGTCCCCTCTTGCTCTACTGGGTTTTGAGTAGCTATCACGAAGAAAAACTTGGATTTACCCCTATCTTCGAGCGGGTATGTCCTACCGCCTATAGTAACGGTGCGCTCTTGCATAGCCTGGAGAAGTGCGCTTTGAGTCCTCGGTATAGCCCTATTTATCTCATCTGCTAGGAGCACATAGGTGAATATAGGGCCGAATCTTGGCTCGAAATCTCTCGTAGCGGGATTAAAAATAAGGCTGCCCGTTATATCGCTAGGGAGCAGGTCGGGGGTAAACTGTATCCTACTCCATCCCTTATAGCTAACCCCGTTCACTGTTAGAGCTGTATCCTCGGTGAGCCCCGTGAGATAAGCTAAACCCCTGGCTATAGTAGTTTTAGCTACTCCAGGAACGCCCTCCAGCAATACGTGGCCGTTGGCGAGCAGAGTAGCTAATAGAATTTTTAATTCTTCGTCTAGCCCGAGGACGACACTGCCCAATTCCTCTAGTATTAGGCTAGTTTTACCCGCTATCTCCGAGATTTCCAAACTATCACCTACTTTAAGATCACTACATCTCCCACTTTGAGGACCTCCTTCCAAGGGACGTGAATGCACTCACTCCATTCCATAC
>JALURF010000020.1 GCA_027017165.1 Thermofilaceae archaeon | reverse complement strand
CAGCTGTTAACGCCTATAGTAGAAGAAGCTTCCAAGCTGGGCGTCACGTACGCCACTTGTAGAGAAGGATTGTTAACTAAGAAATTTTTCAGCTCGCCTTCGTGCGACGGCTCCCATCTCTTGTATTAAAAGCTTTAATTTCCGAAATAAGTATTATAGATATGCGGTATAAAAAGGCTGTAATTATAGTACTAGTATTGTTTCTCGTAGCGGTTAGTGCACTTTACATAGCCTTCTTTAAAAAGGAGAAAAAGATCATAGAAAAAGAGGTTATTGTCAAAGAAGAAGAAATCTTTTTACCTTTACCCTCGCTTAAGGGGGAGATGAGCGTGGAAGAGGCTATAGCTAGGAGGAGGAGTGTACGCTCGTATCTGGATAAGCCTCTCACTATTGTACAGTTGTCGCAGATTTTATGGGCTGCTCAAGGTATAACTGATACCTTTAGGGGGTTTAGAGCCGCTCCCTCTGCCGGAGCCACCTACCCGTTAGAGATTTACGTAGTTATAGGCGAGAAATGCGTCTTCTTAGGCGAAAAATACCTTGATGCTGGCGTGTACAAGTATAATGTCGAACGCCACTCCCTAATCTTGGTTAAAAGAGGGGATTACAGAGAGGATTTAGCTAGAGCTGCTCTTAACCAAGCTTGGGTTGAGAAAGCACCCGTAGATATCGTAATAACCGCCGTATATGAGAGAACTACAGCGCGCTATGGAGAAAGGGGGATTAGGTATGTACACATAGAAGTGGGACACGTGGGTCAAAATATATATTTGCAAGCTACCGCGCTTGGTTTAGGCACAGTGGCAGTTGGGGCTTTCTATGATCCGAAGGTAAAAGAGATCATAGGAGCTGAATTGGGAGAGGAGCCGCTCTACATAATGCCTATAGGCGTAGTGTCGAGGCTTCACGAGCTTACTGTGGAGGATTTAGCTTCTTATTACGAGTATAAGAGAGGTTAAACCTTCAACGCGTTATCTAAGAACATCATGACTATGAAACCCGCTATAAGTCCGAAAGTGGCTTCTTTCTCAAAGCCTTTTCTATGGCTTTCAGGAATTATCTCGTCGCTTATCACGTATATCATAGCTCCCGCGGCGAAAGCGAGCGCGTAGGGTAGAATAGAACTCGATAGTGTAACTGCTAATACTCCTATTAGCCCGGCTACGGGTTCTGCGAGTCCTGAAAGAGTGGCGTAGAATACGGCTTTAGGCCTAGAGTATCCCTCTCTGACCAGCGGGAACGCTACTCCTGATCCCTCGGGTATGTTTTGGAGACCTATAGCTATCGCGACTATAAGACCAGTGGTTATATCTCTCATTCCGAAGCTTACACCAACGCTGAGCCCCTCGGGAAAGTTATGTAGCGTTATCGCGAATATAAAAAGCCATATCTTTCTCAGGCTGGAGGAAGGGCCCTCTGGTCCAGAGATGAAATGCATGTGCGGTATTAACATGTCCAACAGGTCCACGAAGACTGATCCTAAAATTAAGCCTATTATCGCCGAGAAAATTCCTCCAATTTCTATTGCCGGAACAAGAAGGCTAAACATGCTGGCGGCTAGCATTACTCCAGCAGCAAAACCGAGAAGCGCGTCCAGTATTCTATCGGAAATATCTTTAAGGAAGAGTACTGGTAGAGCCCCAATTCCGGTGGCCAGTCCTGTCCCTAAGCTAGCTATGAAGCCTAGCAATAGTATATCGGAATCCATGGAGAAATTAAGGGGTTAGTGTTATTTCTCTATAGCGATGAAGAAGTTCAGCACAGGGTTAAGTTCGTTCTTCACCCCTCCAAGTAAGACATTCACGTGGTACACAATGGACCCGCATGGGATTAAACGAAAAAGAAATCATGATATTACTGGGCATAAGACAGAGGGATGGTCGACGTCTATGT
>JALURF010000019.1 GCA_027017165.1 Thermofilaceae archaeon | reverse complement strand
GCGTTAAGGTGATGGCAGACCTTATAGGAGTGAAAGATAAGCCCAGTAGGGCGAGAGAACTAGAGAAAATCGGCGTAGACTACATTCTAGTACACGTTGGAATAGACGAGCAAAAAGCGGGGCTAGACCCGCTAGAGGATTTGAAGACCATATCTGAAGTGGTGAATACGAAGATAGCGGTGGCGGGCGGTTTAACTCCGGAAAAGATAAAAAGGTTGAAGGGCTACAGGGTGGACGTGGTGATCGTAGGGTCTTATATTGCGAAATCGGAAACCCCCCGTCTTGCGGCTGAGAAAGTTAGAGAGGCGGTAGAATGTTTGGTAAAGTAGTTTCTGAAATTCTTAAAGATTTAAAAGAGGTATTAGAGCAGGTTGATGAAAGAGAGGTAGATGAGTTTGTAAAAGCGCTGTTAGATGCTAGGAGGATATTTATTGTAGGTGCTGGGCGGTCAGGGCTAGTCGGTAGGGCTTTTGCGATGAGATTAATGCATCTAGGCATCGAGGTCTACGTAGTGGGAGAAACCATCACGCCAGCGATAAGGAAAGGCGATCTTTTAATAGCGATTTCAGGCTCTGGCAGGACTTCCTTCCCCCTAGTGGCTGCGGAGACTTCTAAACGTCTAGGCGCAAAGGTTTTCGCCATAACATCTGATAGAAACTCGCCGCTAGCCAAATGCAGCGATCACGTGCTACTAGTTAAGGGTAGGTCAAAAGATAACGCCGTGAGAGACTATATCTCAAGGCAGCTTGCTGGCGAACATCCTCCTTTAACGCCTCTAGGCACTCTCTTCGAATTATCGACTTCAATACTCTTAGACGCCGTGATCTATAAAATTATATCAATGCTGGGGATTAGCGAGAGAGAAATGCTGGAAAGACATTCAAATTTAGAGTGATTCAATGAAGATAGCTATAGCCTCGGATCACGCCGGGTATAAGCTTAAAGAATATCTTAAGAAAGTTCTAGAAAAAGAAGGATATGAAGTAGTAGATTTAGGCACTCATAGTTCTGAGTCCGTGGATTATCCTGACTATGCTGCAAAACTAGCTAAGCTGGTGTCAAAGAACCTAGTTGAAAGGGGAATATTGATATGTGGTACTGGCATAGGAATGAGCATAGCCGCTAATAAATTCCCCGGTGTTAGAGCCGCCGTGTGCTGGAGTGAAGAAACTGCCGCTTTGTCGAGAAGGCATAACGATGCAAACATACTATGTCTTGGAGGGCGAGTTTTAAAACTCGAGGAAGCGGCTAAGATATTGAAGATATGGCTGAGCACTGAATTTGATGGAGGGAGACACTCTAGGAGAATTCAAAAAATAAAGAAAATAGAGGAGGAACTGTACAAATCCCGACTTTTAACCTCTTTCTAAGTCAAGCTTCTTCAATTTTTCTATATTCTTGACCTCTGTTGGATCTGGCTCTTTAACGCTGAACCAAGCCTCCAGTATTTCCTTAGCTACTTCTTCCGAGGTCAGCCTTGCGCTCAAGGCTAATATATTAGCGTCATTCCATAACCTGGCGCCTCTAGCGTTTTCGGCATCGGTCACGAGCGCCGCTCTTATTCCTTTAACTTTGTTAGCTGCTATCGACACCCCGGTGCCAGTATAACAGATGACTATTCCCATATCTGCTTTACCTTCAGCCACCATCCTCCCGACTTCATAGCCTACATCGGGCCATGGCTCTAGCTTCCCAGTTTTCAGAGCACCTATGGGTATAAGGTCGAAGCCCCTTTTCTTCAAGTATTCGTAGATGAATTTAGCTATGTGATATACATCGTCAGAGCCTATGGCTATTTTCATCGTTTCTAATCTCGCTTTCGAAGTTAAAAAACTAGCGACGAGTTGAGCGATACATAAAAATACTTCTTTATAAGTAAGAACACGTATGAATATGTATAAGGATCCCCGGAAGA
>JALURF010000018.1 GCA_027017165.1 Thermofilaceae archaeon | reverse complement strand
AAAATATGCTTCTCAGATACCCTCCGTCAACCGGTATTGAAGCCCCATTCACATAGCTGGCCTTATCGCTTGCGAGAAACAAAACGACGTTAGCTATCTCCTCGGGCTCAGCTATCCTGCCTAGAGGAACTTCCCTCCCCATCTCCGCTAGGACTTCTTCAACTGTTGTACCTGTTTTCTCTGCTTTAGCGCGTGCAAGCTCGATTATCCTCTCGGTTTTTGTATAGCCCGGCAAAACCATATTCACCCTAATGGATTTCCTACCTAACTCTCTAGCTAGACTACGGACCAACCCGGCTATGCTCAATCTGACGGTATTTGAGAGTATCAGGTTTTCTAGAGGTTCTTTAATGGCTACGGAGGTTAGAAACACTATATTCCCCTTACTCTCTTCAAGATGGGACAAAGAGTAGTAAACCAACCATACAGCGCTCAATAAAAGCAACTTTACTGCATAATCCCAGTCCCCCAAGCCCACGTCTTCGAAACCCCCGGGCTTCGGCCCTCCAGTAACATACACTAATACATCCATGCCACCTAGCTTTGAAATTGTAAAATCGACGAGTTTTTCTACATCTTCTCTTTTAGTTAAATCGGCTGTTATGCCATAAACTTCTCCAATTTTCCCCAATTCGTTCAGCGCTTTTTCAACTCTGGCTTTGTTACGGCTGCAAATAACTACTTTAGCTCCTTCCTTCAGAAAAGCTTTTGCAACGGCTTTGCCTATACCCCTTGTAGAGGCCGTAACCAGCACTCTCTTATTTTTAAAATCGTTCATGATATTAGAATGGTTAAGGTAAAATATGTTCTTTACCAGTTTTAAAGAGAGGATGATAACTTGTACCGGACATACTTCATGGTACATAAAGATAAACCCGTAGAGGCTAGCATCGAGCTCGCCTCCGTAGTTGTAGTAGCCGAAAAACAGAGATCTAAAGGAGGCTTTTTAAAACCCGTGGAGAGGATAGACTACATCGCTAAGCTCTACTATCCTATCTTCCTAAGTAAGATCGGGAATAACAACTATCTCGTAGTAGACGCTGTACCTCTCTTCGCCAAAGAATTTGATATAAAGAAGATACCAGAGGTAGAGCCCTTCCTTCAAGATTTGGAAAACGCCGCGACTTTGGAGAGCTTCCTCGGAGTATTAGAGACTTATTCTAACCATTTCGATGAGTTCACGAGCATAGAGAAGGAACAACTTTCAGGCGTATTCCCTCCTGAATGGATGGAAGATGTACACGATTTCTTCCAGAACTTAGCTAGAGTTGAAGAAGGCATCACAGTTTTAGATGAGAAAATCTTCGAGTCAGATGTAGATATAATAAAGTCTAAGATAATGGAGTACAAGGTTCAGACGGAGAATGATGTTGCTCTGCTTAAGAAAGCTCTTGGAGCGTTGGAGGAGAAGAGCCTCTACTGGAATGATAAGGTATTGGAGGAGGAGAAGAGTATAGCTTTCAAGTATATGGACCAGATTAAAGTTGAGCGGGAAGAGTTTGAAAAAGTGAAGTCTGGGATAGAAGCCGAGGAAAAGGAGAAGCTAGAGGAGGTAGAGCAGTCCTATAAGGCTAAGTTTGAGGAGTTAAAGTCTAAGCTTGGAGAGCTGAAGAAGAGGGAGAGAGAAGCCCTAGACCTGCTTAAAGAGGCCAAAGAGGCTCAGGACACCACATTAATTATGATTGCTGAAAATGATTTAAAAAATGTTAAAAGACAGATGGAGGTAGTCAATAATAGGCTTAGAACTCTCGAGGAAGAGAAAAGGTTTGAGATTTCGAGACTAAAGGAACATTATAAAAATTTGGTTGAGAGCGAGCGTAGAAGAATTATGGTTACAGAGGCTAAAAGAGATGAAGAGATAAAAGAGAAAGAAAAAATAAGGTTGAGCCTGCTGTCTTACTCTGACTATATAAAAGATAGGATTAAC
>JALURF010000017.1:1536-17518 GCA_027017165.1 Thermofilaceae archaeon | reverse complement strand
TGTGTATCGTTATTTAATTCTAGTTTTTTAAAATAGCGGAATTTTAAAAATATACGAAGGTGGTAATGTAAGAATGTATTTACTTGGGGTTTGAACCCCGTTATGTAAATAAACGAACTGCTCAGACGGTTTGGTAGACATCATTAATCAGATTCTGCTCGCTTCATCACCAACTTACACTACTATCTTCGTATATTTAGGCGTTTCCCCTTTCACGAGCTTCAGTAAGCCTTGTTTTACTGTTATATTTCCTATCACCACTGGTATACCCGCCTCCACTACTTTTCTCATTTCCAATATCTTAGCTATAATACCACCAGTGACATCGATTTCGGGTTTTTCAGCTTTAATACGCTCAATTCTCGATATCGAAAATACCGGGATAAGTTCTGCTTCAGAATCTTTTTTAGGATCTTTCGAGTATATCCCATCTACATCCGTACCCAATACCACTTTCCAAGGCTTTAAACTTAGTGCTAAATAAGAGACTATTTGATCCCCAGAAATTATGCAAAAACCCCTTTCCAGATCGAGGACAGCATCTCCATACAATATCGGAACCATACCTAAGTTGAGATACCGTAGAATCCTATCGATATCCATGGAAGCTATTTTACCGTTTCGAGCAGTAGTTATATTAGAGGTATGGAGAGTTACTGCAGGAACTCCTTCATCTATCATCTGCTCTAGAACCACCTGGTTAAGCATAGTCATGTAATACCTTACCTTGCTATACCCCAGAGTCTGTTTTTTAGAGAATAAGCCTTTATGTATTTCATATTCTCTAGCTACTGGATGTCCAAAGCTACCCCCTCCATGAATTAAAATTAACTGGAATTTCTCGCTTAACTTTTTAACATCTCGGGCTAGATTTCTGATAACACCGTGCCTCGGCGTAAATTTTCTTTTTTTGTCAGTGATAGCTGAACCGCCTAGTTTTACCACTACTAGTTTCAATATCCGACACCGCGTAGCAAATAAAATAAACAGTTAGGGGTTAGAACATCCTGTACAGTATAAACTTAGCTAACTGTTCTAAATCTCTACGAGCATCGCTATCTGGCAGTTTCTCCAGCATTTGAAGAGCTTCATTCAAATACCTCTCCCCGATCTCGTACGCTCTATCCCTAGCAGACGTTCCAGCTATCAATTCTATAGCTTTCGCTAATTCCTCTTTGGAGATGGGCTCCTTTCTCAATAGAGATGAAAGGAACTCTTTTTCATCATTTTTCAGTTCTTCTAGGGATAGGAGTATCACTATATTGCCCATTTTATGTTCTATAATATCTTTTCCTTGAGCTTTACCTGTCTTCTCCTCTTTCCCAAAAATATCTATAATATCGTCGGCTATCTGAAAGGCTATACCTATATTCTTACCGTAAACTCCAAGAGCCTCAATTACCTCGGGGATAGCGTCGGCGACTATACCTCCCGCGCGACATGAAGCTTCGATTAAAGCACCCGTTTTAGCGTAGACCATTTTAAAATATTCATCGAGCGTTACGGTTTTCCGCCGGTTTTCCACAACATACGGCTCGTCAAATCGTCCAGTCTGCTCAAACAATACGTCGAGACGCTCGCCCTCAACCAGAGTCTTCATAGTCTTAGCCAGTAAGTCGTGGAGTTTTAGTGGATGTTTAGAATCGTTTAAAGCTTCAGCTATAGCCTCTCTATAGTGGACGGCAGCTAGAATAGCCATACTTAAACCGTACTTCTTCCATACGGTGGGAGCTCCACGCCTTATCTCTCCACGATCTATTATATCGTCTAAAATTAGAGAATAATTATGGATAAGCTCTACGGCAGCGGCTACTGGCAAAGCATCTTCTATTTTCCCGCCAGCAGCTTGCGCGCTTAATATCACGAGAGCAGGTCTTACTCGTTTACCGCCCACCTTAACCTGGTATAATGCTATTTCTTCAAATTCTTCGCTACA
Organism: Thermofilaceae archaeon; assembly: GCA_027017165.1. GTDB lineage: Archaea > Thermoproteota > Thermoprotei > Thermofilales > B69-G16 > B69-G16. The sequence continues at coordinate 15,582 of JALURF010000017.1, read as the reverse complement.
ATTAGATTTTAAATACTTCTCCATATAAGGGTCTACCATAGAGCCTATCTTAGCGAGTTTAACGAGAATATTCTCCTCCATTTTCACCACCAGTTGAGTAATCCTTCGTCTTATGTCGATATTAAATCTTTCCAGCGGAATGGACTTGCGGAGAATTTAAATTTCGGTATGTGACGTATGTTTTGTCGCGACGAGGCGTGATAACTTGAGATGCATAATAGTCTCTCACACTCACTGGGATAGAGAATGGTATTTAACTTCTGAAGAATTCCGCTTATGGTTTTTAGAGAGCTTTAACAAAATCTTAGAAGTATTAGAGAATCATCCTAAGTTCCACAGTTTTCTCCTAGATGGACAAGTAGTCTTGCTCGAAGATTTCCTCGAGTACTACCCAGAGAAACGAGGTCAAGTAGAGGAGTTGATAAAAAAGGGGAAACTGGCAGTAGGCCCTTGGTATACTCAGCCTGACGAATTTCTCGTAAGCGGGGAAGCCTTGATACGCAATCTACTGAAGGGCATAAAACTAGCCAAGTCCTATGGGAAGTGCATGATGGTGGGCTATCTGCCGGATACCTTCGGCCATACGGCTCAGCTACCACAGATACTTTCACAATTCAACTTAGATAGCATAGTTTTTAAGCGGGGGGTGGGAGATGAAGGAGAAGAGCTCGGAAGTGAGTTTATCTGGGAAGCTCCAGATGGGAGTAGAATTATAGCAGTGCACCTAGTCGCTGGTTATCATAACATAAGTAAGCTCGGACTACCCGCATTAGCGCCGAGTATTGAAGTGTGGCGTAGTCCTGCGGGATGGGTAACAGCTCTCCATAAAACCTACGATGATGAGGAAAAGGTTCTCGATCTAGAATCGGCTCTTGAATACGTCAAAGAATTAATCGAGTACTTATCGAAATACGCCCGTACCCCCTATCTACTGTTAATGAATGGGAGTGATCATACACCAATTCAAACTTCAATTGTAACTGTTATCGAGTATTTAAGAGAGAAACTTCCAGAGATAGAATTTAAACATGGAAGTTTAGAAGAGTATATCGAGCTGATAAAAGAGCATAGAGAGAATTTTAAAACGTATAAAGGGGAATTAAGAGGCGCGAGGTACTCCCACCTGTTGGTCGGTGTTTACTCTAGCCGAGTATACTTAAAACAGCTAAACTATAAGGCGCAGTTGACGCTTGAGAAATATGCAGAACCCCTGGCTTCTATAGCTAAAATACTCAAACTCAACCCCAATCTTAAAGTTCTAGATTACGCGTGGAAGTTACTGCTGAAAAACCATTTCCATGATAGCATTTACGGCAGTGGAACGGATCCTGTTCATAGGGAAAACGAGGTTAGGTTCGAAAAGGTAATCGGGATAGCTAGCAATTACGCGTTTAGACTGTCGAAGGAGATAGCCAGTCTAACAACTCCGCCGCTCGAAGATGCAGAGGCTTATGTCTTCGTGTTCAACCCGTTGAACTGGGAGAGAGGAGGAGTAGTCTCGACGTATATCGAACTCCCCAGCGGCGAGTGTCATGCAGTAGACGAGGAAGGAAGAATTTATCCCGTGAAGATTTGCGAAGATCCGAATATCGAGATTGGGAATTTAAAACAAATATCCTTTGTGTGTAAAGAAGTTCCATCAATTGGTTATCGAGTTCTGGCTATTAAAAAGGGCAAGGTTGAAGTTGAGGGCTTGAAAGCTGAGGGAAATGCTATAGAAAACGAGTTTTACAGGATAGAAGCAGATCCCGAAAGGGGAGGAATACTAAGGATTACGGATAAAGAAAGGGGTATCGTGCTTGAAGATATTAATGTCTTTATAGATGAGGGAGATGCCGGAGATGAATATAACTACTCTCCGCCCAGCGGAGATATAGTTATTTCAAGCGATAAATATAAGGCAGAAGTTAAGTCTTTCTTGGATACTTATAGAGCGGTATTGGATATTAAGCTAGATTTCGTCCTTCCAGCTCGATTAGCTGGAAAATGGCGAAGCGTAGAATCTGTTTCGAATCCTTTAAAAATCCAAGTCTGGCTAGAGCCAGGATCAAGGCTTATAAAATTTAAGGTGCTTTTCGAAAATAATAGTGAAGATCATAGACTAAGGGTTAAAATTCCTACAGGTAAAAGTACTGGCACGGCTTACGCCGATACACACTTCTATGTAATAGAACGTCCGCACCAGCCAGCGTCCACGGGGGAGGAGTGGATGGAAGAACCCCCCAGAACGCATCCGATGATATCATGGATTGATGTTAGTGATGAAAATGGCGGAGTAGCTTTGTTTTCTAGAGGATTACACGAGTATGAAACCATAGTGGAAAATGGTCAAGTATCAATACTTTTAACTCTACTCAGAGCCGTAGGCTGGCTTTCTCGCTCTGACCTTAAGACTAGGAAAGGCGGGGCTGGGCCTGACATAGCTGTTCCAGATGCTCAATGTAAGCGTAATCTGGTCTTCGAGTACGCGTTATACCTACACGATGGCGACTGGAAAGAGGGTGAAGTGTATAAACGCGCGCAAGAGTACACGGTTCCCCTGCTAGCTACGTCATTTAAACATTCTATCGGGGAATTACCCTCTAAGCTCAGCTTTTTCTCGGTAAAGCCGAGTAAGCTCCTAGTTTCAGCGCTTAAACCGGCCGAGGAGGGAGAGGGCATTGTCATGAGATTCTATAATATTACTGGTGAAACTATTAGAGGGATTATCGAGTACGCGTTTAAACCTGAGAAGGTATTCCGATCCAAAATGAACGAGGAAAAAGTAGAAGAAATCGGTTTATTTAACGGGAAAACGGAGATTGAAGTAGGGGCTCATAAAATAGTAACACTCATAGCCGAGTATGACGAACAGGGTTAAATCTGGTTTTAAGAAAACTCCTGATGGATATTTCTTAGTAGTTATCCCTGTAGAAGTCTTTAATGTACTTAAGGAGAAAAAGCCTCTTCTTTTTGAAAAAACACTTGCAGAATATGTGGGGGTAGAGGTTTTTATAAAGACAAAATCGCGCAGATTAGCAGCAGAGATAGCTCGAAAAGCGATGTTACTTCTCTCCGATGAGAATTCTTAATCTTCTTAATGCTTCTAATCTCTGTTTATACCCGATTTCAGCCAGCTCGATGCTTTCCCTCAAAGTAGCTATAGCCTCGTCCATAGCTCGCTTATCAACTGGATATGGAACTCCATCTTTGCCTCCAAAAGCAAACGAATATTTTACAGGATCCCGCCAACTCGGCTCCTCGCCGTAAATTAGATCGGCTACGAGAGCAAGTCCTCTTATAGTCGCTGGCCCCACCCCCTTAATCTGTAGTAATTCTTCATAGTTTCTAGGCTGTATCTCGTAGATTTTTTTCAAAACTCTCCAGTTTATCCTCCAGGGCATTTCCAAATATTTAACAATTTTTACCTCGAATGCTTTCTCACTGTCCAACCACTCATCCAGTGTTAAAAATCCGTTCAACCTTGCGAAAGCAGAGGCTATCTTAGATGGGCTTTCTCTAGCCAAATCTACAGAAATCTTTCTAACTTCCCTACTTTCTCTAGCCACCATATTCAAAACTCTTTCAAGCCTCCTATCCCCTACTATGGATTTATGGGGTTCCTCTACAAAACTGGAAATCTCCTCGCTAAGCCAGTGATAACGCCTAGCACTTCTATCTTCAATGTTAAGCCCCTGTTGAACTATAGCCCAATAGCCGTCTTCAGATACTATAAAGGCGTGATGGTATAAGCTGTAGCCATCCTGTATAGCCGCGTTATCTACTTTCGCAGCTAATCTACTCGCTTGTTTAAACTCTTCAATCCTCCTTGAGGAGAAATTCATAATATCGGCCAATTGATTAATTTCGTCTAAGGTTCTCAACGAAGCCTTACCTTTACCGCCGCAAACAGCTATTCCAATTTCTCCCGGTTTAATGGCTTCCTTTAAAACTCCAGTCACGACGGTTGTAATCCCCGAGCTATGCCAGTCAAATCCGAGCACATTTCCGAAAGCTTGAAACCAGAAAGGATCTGAAATTCTTTTAATAAACTCGCGTCTGCCGTACTCCAGCACCATAACCTTAACTATAGCCTCGGCTAGCTCGACCATTCTCTTAAAAAGCCATCTCGGCACTCTTCCGCCGTGCAGGGGCAGTTTAGCTACTCCTGAAAGTTTCATCCCTAAATATTATGGTAAACATAGTTAGTTAAGTATTATTGCTAGAATAAACCGAAAATAATTGTACAAGGCGTAAATATAAATACTAAACGGGTTATGCCTTGATGAAAACATGTGTAGGATAATAGTGATTACAGGAACCCCCGGTACGGGCAAAACCTCTGTGGCTAGAAAGGTAGCTGAAAGGTTAAAATGCCGCGTGATCGGATTAAGCGAGTTCGCTATAAAGAAAAACCTAGTAACTCGTTATATAGAGCATTTAGGTAGCTATGACATAAATCCAGAGAAAATGAAAAAAGCGCTAGAAGAGGAGTGTAAGCCTGGAGAATTGGTTATTATCGAGGGGCACGTGGTAGACGTGATACCGGCGGAGTACGTTGAGCTAGCCATAGTTCTCAGATTGAATCCACTAGAGCTGGAGAAGAGGTTGAAAGAAAGAGGCTACACTGAAAAGAAAATATTAATCAATGTTCAAAGCGAAATACTAGATTCTTGCCTTATAGATGCTATAGCGAATTTTGGGAAGGAAAAAGTATTCGAGCTCGATACAACGGATAAAGATCTAGAAGAAGTCGTCGACGAAGTCCTCCACATCATAAAGGAGAGAAAAAACTACGAGCCCGGGCGGGTCGACTGGCTCGGTTTTCTGGAAGAACGAGATCTACTCGGTAGGTATCTAAAATAGCTTAATCCCCGACAGGTTTGAAGTTACCTATTTATAGAAAGCACTATTTGTGCTACAGGGAAATATCATGAATGGCGTCTACGAACAGCTAAAGTACCTCCTAAGGCCGAACTCGGTAGCTGTTATAGGAGCATCTAGAGAGCCTCACAAGATAGGACATCAAGTTCTGAAAAATCTGCTCGAAGGAGGTTTCCCTAAGAATAGGATATACCCCGTCAATCCACATGCTGAGTATATCCTCGGGCTTAAGTGTTATCCTTCGGTAAAGGATGTGCCGTATCCAGTAGATATGGCGGTTATCGTAGTACCGGCTAGGATCGTTCCCAGAGTTTTACAAGAGTGCGTGGAGAAAGGGGTAAAAGCCGTCACGGTGATTTCCTCGGGGTTTAAAGAAATAGGTAGAGTGGAAGAGGAGAGGAAATTAGTCGAAATAGCCCGAAAAGGGGGTATGAGGCTTTTGGGTCCAAACGTTGTGGGGGTTTGCGATACTATAAAGAGAATGAACGCTAGTTTCTGCCAAGACTTACCCTATAGGGGCAATATAGCTTTTATAACTCAAAGTGGTGCACTGGGCATAGCCTTAGTAGGCTGGACGAAGCTTAAACGTATAGGATTATCGGATTTAGTCAGCATAGGCAATAAAGCGGATGTAGACGAGGTTGATCTAATAGAATTCTTCGGCGAAGATCCCTATACTAAAGTAATAACTTTATACCTTGAGGGCATAACCCGAGGGAGAGAATTTCTACAAATAGCTAAAAAAGTTTCGAAGAAAAAGCCGATAATAATGCTTAAAGCCGGAAAAGCCGAGAGAACGGTCGCCGCTATAAAATCTCACACGGGCTCGCTTGCGGGCTCCGATGTAGCTTACGAGGCCGTGTTTAAACAGGCAGGAGTCATCAGGGCTCCTACGTTTCCCGATCTATTTGATTGGGCGATAGCCTTCTCTAGTCTCCCACTGCCTAAAGGAGACAACGTGGTTATTCTCACTAACGGAGGAGGAGCTGGCGTAATGGCTACTGATGAAGCCGAGCTTAGAGGGTTAAAACTCATGGATATACCGGAGGATTTAGCGGAGAAATTGAGGGAGTATATGCCGCCTTTTGGCAGCGTGTTTAATCCAATAGATTTAACTGGTATGGCTACTAAAGACTGGTATCGGGGCTCGCTAGAAGTCTTGCTAGCCGATCCCCGAGTCCACTCGGTCGTCGTTATATACTGCCATACGGCTCAAACGGAGCCTCGGGAAATAGGAGATGCCATACTGGAGGCTGTAAAGAATACCGGTAGGGAAAAACCCGTTATAGCATCTTTTATAGGAGGAGAAGAGTGCTACGAGGAGTGTGAAAGACTGACAGCTGAAGGGATACCGTGCTATGAATCTCCTGAAAGAGCGATAGTGGCCTTATCCATGCTCTACAAATATCGCAACTATGTGCAAAGGAGAGAAACTGCACCGCCAGTTTTTACGGTGAATGTAGAGGAAGCCCGTAGAATATTAAATATCGCCAAGAAAGAAGGGAGAAAAGCTTTAACTCCTTACGAAAGCGCGATTGTAGCCAGAGCCTACGGAATTCCCGTTCCCGAGCAAAAGTTAGCTAAAAACGAGAATGAAGCAGTGAAGATAGCGGAGCAGATGGGGTATCCTCTCGTGTTATCTGTAGAATCTCCCGATATCCTTCATAAAACAGAAGTTGGAGGGGTTAAGGTCGGGATAGAAAACGCCGAGGAAGTAGTCAAAGCGTTTAAGGAAATAATCACTAGCGTTTCTGAAAAGGCGCCAAATGCGGATATTAGGGGTATCGTGGTTAGAAAGATGGCGCCTCCCAGTAGAGAGGTTATAATAGGAATGCATAGAGATCCTATTTTCGGTCCAATGGTTATGTTCGGATCTGGAGGAATACTCGTCGAGTTGATGAAAGATGTTTCCTTTAGAGCGGCCCCGCTAGCAGTGGAAGATGTATATGAGATGATAAAAGAGACTAAAGCATATAGACTTTTGAAGGGTTTCAGAGGGATGCCAGAAGCCGATATCGACGAAATAGTCAAAATAATATTGAGAGTGGAAAGACTGGCGAAGGATTTTCCGGAGATCGCTGACGTAGATTTAAACCCTGTATTCGTCTATGAAAAAGGCAAAGGATGTTTAGCCGCTGATATAAAAATCGTATTACGATAAGCATATCGTTTCTTTCAACCACTATTTATCGTAGAGAAAAACCCGTTTATGTATTTATGTGGGAATGATTATTATAAGTAGGTTTAAAATTACTAGTTGGGACTGGTAGTGGAATCTCGTACTCATATTAAATTTGGGGTAAGATAGATGAGAAAAACTAAGATAATAGCAACCCTAGGACCGGCTTGTTGGGATGAGAGTAAAATATTACGCCTAATTAAAGAGGGGGTTAATGGTTTTAGAATAAATTTTTCTCACGCAAATAGAGAAGAGGTATTAAATTCTCTTAGAATCATAAGAGGATTAGAGAAAAAGAACGTTTATATTCCGATCATAGGAGACTTACAAGGTCCCGTTGTTAGACTAGGCGAGGTAGAGGATTTCGAAATCTCTAAAGGGGAAACTGTGTATATTGTCAATCGGACTAAGGGCAACGTCGATTTTAAGGAAATTCCGCTTCCCGATTCCAAGGTTTACGCCGAAGTTTCCGAGGGAGATATATTACTAATAGAAGGAGGGAAAATAAGACTAAGAGCTGACGTCATAGAAGGAGATAAGATTAAATGTACAGTTCTTACGGGAGGAATTATTCATAAAAAGAAGACCTTTGCTATCAAAGGAAAAGATCTACCTTTACCGACTATAACCGAGAAGGATATGGAAGACATCAAGTTTAGCATTAAATACCATTTGGATTATATAGGGCTTTCATTTGTCCGCGATAAAGGAGATATAGAAACTCTTAGGGGGATTTTAAGAAGAAATGAAGCTGAAGATATAAAGATAATAGCTAAAATTGAGACGAAAAGTGCCGTCGATAATCTAAGGGAGATAGTGGAAGCTAGCGACGCGGTTCTCGTGGCTAGAGGAGATTTAGCGATATACTTTGAACTTGAAGAAATACCAGAGATTCAAGATGAAATAGTTAGAATATCAAGGTCCTACGGCAAGCCAGTAATACTAGCTACTCAGATCATGGAGTCTATGGTAAACAATCCATTGCCTAGTAGGCCCGAGGTTTTAGATGTAATAAATGCTGTGAGGGAGGGCGTCGACGCCATGTTACTGGCCGAGGAAACGGCTATCGGCAAGTATCCTGTGGAAAGTGTAATATGGTTAAAGAAGATAATAGTTAAAGCTGAAGAGAAAAAGCCTGCCAAAATAGAAATGATGGGAGAGCAGATATACGACAAATTCGCGAGAGGAGTAGTCATATTATCCGACCTCCTCCAGGCGAAAATAATCGCGTTTAGCCGGAGAGGGAATACGGCTAGGAGGCTATCCCGCTATAGACCTAAAAGCGATGTATACGTCTTTAGCCCCAATATAAAAGTTGTGAGACAACTAGGCATACTCTGGGGTCTTAAAGCCTACCTCTATAAGGGTGAGAGCGAGGGAATACCGCTGGAAGATATGGTTGAAGAATTGAAAAGGCAAGGCGAGCTATCTTATGGCGATTTGGCGATAGCAACTGCTGGGCTTAAAGAAGGCACAACAGATATTATACGGATTATAAGAGTATAATCCTGGGGTTTGGATTGAAGAGAGTAGCAATTTTAATTGAAGATTATTTCGACGAAAGAGAAGTAATATACCCTTACTACAGGTTTATCGAAGCTGGTTTCGAAGTGGATCTTGTAGGGCCTAAGAAGGGAGTATTTCATGGGAAATCGGGTTATCCTATTAAAGCTGATAAAAGCATAGATGAAGTAAGACCTGAAGATTATGACGCGGTCTATGTACCGGGCGGCTATGCACCGGATAGGCTTAGAAGATATGACAAGATTCTGGAATTTGTCAAGGAAATGTATAGAAACGGTAAGCTCGTAGGCGCTATATGTCATGGACCTTGGGTTCTAATATCGGCCGGAATCGTCAAGGATAAAAGGGTAACGGGTTTCTTTGCCATAAAAGATGATTTAGTAAACGCGGGAGCGCATTACACTGGAGAGAAAGTGGAAGTCGACGGAAACCTTATCACCGCTACTGATCCTACAGCTCTCGCCGGAATGTTGAAGAAAATGGTAGAACTCCTTAAATAGCCTACTTAAGTATATCAGCCAATACTCTCCATAAATCTTCTTTAACATTTTCTGATACTTTCATCTCTTTGCCATCTTTTCTCACGATTATTCTCGTATCAGAATCCTCAACTATTTTCCCTATCTTAGCGGCGCTTATTCCCTCGCTTTTTAATTTCTCTATGATCTTCGTCGTCGAGCTCGGAGGGGACACTATTAATAAACTCCCCGAGCTGATAGTCGTTAATAAGTCGGCTCCTACACAGCCTAGTATAGCCTCCGTCTCCGGAAGTACAATCACATCCTTCTCATACGCGATGAACCCATAGCCAGATGCCAAAGCCAGCTCTAGCAATCCATTAGCTACCCCTCCCTCCGTCGGATCGTGCATTGCGTGAACTTCTCCACTTTCAACGGCTATGAGAGCATCTTTCACCACGCTTATCTGTTTTGAGAGAGCCCTAGCCCTTCGGAGCACATCTTCATCGATTTTATCTTTTAAATACTCGTATAGCTCGTTAGCTATTATCGACGTCCCCTCTATGGCAACTCCCTTCGTCAATATTATATCATCCCCGGGTCTACAATTCCCAGTAACTACGTACTTAGTTTTCTCCACTTCTCCTAAAGCCGTCATTGATATTATAGGTCTATTTAAGCCAGGCGTAAACTCTGTATGCCCACCTACAATACAGGCATCTAGTTCATCTATCGCGGCTCTCATATCCCTAAAAATCTCTTCTACTCTATCCTCCCATTCGGGAGGGAGCATCACTACGGGCAGAAACCACCTAGGCTTAGCCCCCCTAGTTGCAATATCGTTCGCGACTATATGAACAGCGTACCAGCCTATGTTTTTAACAGCCCCGGTGATAGGGTCAGAGTGCACTACGAGTAGTTTATCGCCCATATCTATCAAAGCGGCATCTTCGCCTATGCTAGCCCCTACTACGACTCTTGGATCATCCTTCCTCAGCATAGCTAGGTATTTTTCTAACAGGTTTGGAGGAAGCTTACCTTCAATCAGATATAACACCCCTATATCCTTTCAAAGCTTTTCTTAGAGTAGTGTACAGGGGAACAGCTCCTACGGTTCCTACAACGACCTGACCTATATTAAATGGAACTTCAGCTAGCGCGGCTAAGCCTAAAACTATTTGCTCGTAAAGATAGTATCCGAGCACCATAAGCGCTCCCCCGGCAAGAGTTGAAATAAGAATATTCGCTAATTCTCCCGACTTATGGAGTAATACGGCCACGGCTATAAACATGATGAGAATTGCTAGGTATATAGCTGTGCTATAGATGGATATCGTAAATACTCTATGAATTCCCCACGCTAGCGCGAAGGTAAAAGTTCCACTATATAAGACGAACCATAGAATAGTGAAAATAGACAGCAGTAGAATCACAACTAGGAAATTCCATGCCCTACTTCTAGGCTTTGAAAATTTCCTAAACAGGTATCCAACTACATAGCCTTCCACACCCTTAATGACGAGTGTGGCTGGAGCATATATGTAAAAGCCGGTAATCATGTCGGCTAGAGCCGAACCAACTCCACCTGCTATACAGCCCACTACTGGACCGAAAAGCAACGCGGTTGTATAAATCATCACCTCGCCTATATTGAAGTATCCTTTAGTCTCCGGGATGTATACCTGAAATACGGCGGTCGCCACTGCTACTAGGGCTGTGAAGATCGCCGCTAGCGAGAGTGTTTGAGCTTTCAATGTAGACATGGGAGTACACCTAAGGTTAAAGTACTTTAAACTATAAAATTCAGCAGTATTAGATAAATCGATATTAAGATATTAATAGTTGTAAAACTTCAATTTTCTAAGTATTTTTGCGCCTTTACTTGTGATGGTAAAAGTCTTCTTATCAGGATAAGACATTTTTTTAATTAATCCTAATTCTTCGAGTCTTTTTAAGTGATAATACACTGTAGGTTTTGAAATATTTCTCCTTTGTACTAATTCTTTCCACACAGCATAGCCGTGCATTTCCTTCCGCGAAAGAAGCTCTAATATAGTTAAACCAGTCCTACCTATCAGCGGTGTTTCCTCTAAATCTCTTACCTCGAGAATTCTTAAAAGCGTTTGAGGATGTTTAAGTCCAGCACCCGTAGCCAGAACCACTATATTCTCGTCTCGCTCGACCATCTTCTCCTCAACTAGCTTTTTTAAAGCTGCAATAGCGGCGGCGGAAGCTGTCTCTACTAGCAGTCCCTCATACTTAGCCAGCATTTTTAATCCATTAACTATTTCACGATCACTTACAGCTAAAGCATACCCTCCTGTATCCCTTAATGCTCTAAGGGCGTCTCTCCCTCTAAGTGGGCGTCTAACCAATAACTCGCTGGCAATAGTAAAACCATCTTCACACTCTACAGGTTCTTCCAAGCCTCTCTTAAAAGCTTCAACTATAGGCTGACAATTGGAAGATTGTACACCAATAATCCTAGGAATGTAGTCCAGTAAGCCCGTGCATTTAAGCTCCCTAAGACCTTTCCACAGAGAAAAGGCAAGAGTCCCGTGGCCCATGGGCACAATTACCAAGTCTATATGTCTTAAATCCTCAAAAAGCTCGAAAACTATAGTCTTATACCCTTCAACTAAAAAGGGATCTTGGGGAGTAACCGTGTATACGTCAACCTTGGGAGTTTTGCGATCTATAATTTCTCCTCCAAAGAATATTACTTGATACAGCTTACCTAATTGAGGCTTTTCCTTAAAATCTACGAAAAATTTTAGATTAGAAGCGGCTGTATACGCCGAAAGAGAGGCGGCTATATTACCACCCACGTGAGACCATATCCCTTTAAAACCATAGTATAGAGTTGCGGCAACAACGACGGCGGCGCCTCGATCGGTAAAAGCGCCCGTGGGATTTCTTCTTTCATCCTTAATGTACAGATTCCTTAACCCGAAAACGCTTCTAAGCCTTTTAGCATTACTGAGGAACGTCCCTCCTTCACCTAGCGTTGGCTTCTGAGGAAAGTCTGGGAGTAAACTTGAATACCTCCAAATTCCAGCAGTTTTCTCATTAAATCGAAGGCTATTTAAAAGATTGATTTCATAGTCTATGTAGAGGGCACTGCCACATTTAGGGCATCGAAACTGAGGTTTTATCGTAATATCACTATTCCAACCGCATTTTTCACAGATATAGTATGCTGATGACTCCATCCTAGTACTATTTTGATAATCTAACTATTTTAACTACTTCTTTCTCTTTTAAAGAGGTGCAGACATGTTGCTCGAGAAACTCTACAGGTTCGTGCCTCGCTACGGACCAGAGTGGGGATCGGGAGGAATTTTCGGATTACGATACCATAGAGGAGTTCTATACTTTAACTTAGCCTTCGAAGCTGAAGCCCACTTTATAACAGATGGAGAAGACAAAATATATAACTACGGCTTGGTTGGACCTGAACCTACATCCGGAGGAGATACCTATAACGCCGTAGAAGCAGTCGACAATTACATATTCTTCGGAGGATGGGTTCACGCGCCAGCAGTATACGATAAAGAAAAACGAAAAATCCTTTTCTACAATAAATACAGTCACGTCCACCGATACGATATAGATGAGGGAAAAATAGAGCTTTTATGGAAGGAAACGATAGCCCACGAATCGGACTGGGCTGGAGAAGTATCTGAGATAATCTACGACCCGGTGAACAATAGATTATTGTTAGCCAGAGGAGATGGGCACAGGAATCTCGGAATATACTCTCTTCCAGTCGGTGGAGGTAAAGCAGAGAGAATAAGCGAAAATCCTTCACTTAAAGGAACGGTATATGAGGACACAGCATGTTTCAATCTAGGTCAATGGTACTTCGAAGGCTTCCAATACGTAGACCTGGTTGAGAACAGGCTAGAATTAATACCGGTCGAAAATCCCGAATCTGTTGATGGAGGCCCCTTAATATTTCCGCTAACTGGGAGCCTCACTACTCTCTCTGGCAGAGTTTTCGCATTTGTGAGAGGAGGGATAGTTGTAGGGACTCCACTGTATAGAGAGGAAAGCCCGGTTTTCTATAGGCTCTTTGATTTTCCCGAAACTGCGTATGCGCCTGCTCGGTCTAACTGTTTAAAAACTCACGGAGGGGTGCTCGTGGCCTATAGCGCGTTTTCAGATAGCATTGGTACACATCTGAAGCCAATAATAGCGCCTACTGTTCTCCTCTACATAACTCCTCCTCAAGCAAGAGTAGTCGCGATTTTCGGAAACAGGGTAACGGCCTTAGAGAAATATGGCGGAAAAATTTTAGTAGCCACTAATACCATGCCAAACTTTACTAGGTCAACACCTAACGATGTAGGCTATAGGGACATAGTTGTACTTGAAGATTCCATACTTCAAAAATCTCCCCCGCCATTGTACATTTCACTCAAGGGAGAAATTGTTGATAGAGATTATTGGGGAGGAATACCTTTAACCGGGTACAAGGAACCAATAATAACCATTATAGCCAATAAGGAAAATACGCTGGAAGTCTATGAATACGACTTGGCATTGCCAGCTACACCTGAAGCCGAAAGAGAACAAATTAAGGTAGAAAAAGGCAGAAATAAAATAGATTTATCTGCTTACAGAGGAATAGTATCATTTCGATTTGAGAAAGCAGACTATAATGCTAAAATAAGAATATCTTTGGAACCCTAAATTCGCATTATTTTAATTATTACTTTGATTAGGTATATTGTGTTATTATATCTGGGAGCATGGATAAGAAAAAGAAGGGAAATTCACTTATAGATATCCTATCTTTTCTGGAAGAAGAAACCGTCGAAGAAGCTGAGAAAGTAGATGTTCAATCGATACAGAGTAAAGTACTGGCATTTATAAGGGAATCAGGGAAAGCGACTAAATCGAACCTGTACAAATGGGCTAAAGAACAGAAAATAGCCCCGGCTGAGCTTTATAAAAATGTCAAAGCACTTCAAAATAAAAACTTGATTAAAGTTTTCTTCGACGAAAGCAGTGGAGAAC
>JALURF010000017.1:0-1526 GCA_027017165.1 Thermofilaceae archaeon | reverse complement strand
ATATATAAATGAATGACCGTAGAACAAATGTATAGAAAACTACAAAAATATTATTCAAATGATTGATTAAATATTAGAAAAGTTTATATTTGCGTTATATAAACCGTCTGCTTATGACGAGTGATGAGGGATTAAACATAAAAGATTTAAAAAAAGATGGAGTGAAATTTGCTGAAATAGGATTTTTAGATCTCCACGGAAATTTAAGATCGAGAACATTTCCGATGGATAAACTCGAAAAAGTTATCGAAGAGGGGTATGGCTTCGATGGATATTCCGTCGGATATCTGAACATCGAGGACTCCGATCTACTTGCTATACCAGATTCTAAAGCTTTCTATGTGTACGAGGTAAATGGAGTTAAAATAGTATTTCTTCACTGTGATCTCTATAAAGATGGAAAACCTCTTGAAACATATCCGCGCTATATACTGAAGAAAATGGAAGAGAAAAATCCCTATAAGGCCCTCATGGGACCTGAAGTCGAATTCTATGTTCTAAGCGGAGACGGGAAGAAAGATAATGGTTTTTATATGGCTTCGCATCCCGAAGACGCTTTAGAACTCTTGAAAAGAGAGTTATTGATAGAGATGGCTAAAATAGGTATAAAAGCAGAGGTTATGCACCATGAGGTAGGACCGGGACAGCATGAGATAACTCTCCCTGCGAGATCTCCGGTTGAAATGGCCGATTTGGTAATGTTTTATAAAAAGTTTTTAAAGACTTTTTTCAATTTACGCGGGTATAAAGTCACTTTCATGCCCAAACCATTTGAAGGTTTAGCTGGAAATGGAATGCACGTACACGTAAGCCTGTGGAAAAACGGGAAGAACATATTCTATGATGACGGACTTAGTGAAAAAGCCCTATACTTTATAGGAGGACTGTTGAAATACGCTCCTTCTATCTCTGTCTACACCAATCCAACCGTTAACTCTTATAAGAGGCTGGTACCGGGATTTGAGGCTCCAGTATACTTAGTTTGGGATTGGGGTAATCGTTCTGTTTTAATAAGAATACCGACTTATAGAAAGCTGAGCTCTAGAAATGCTAGAATAGAGTATAGAGCGCCAGATTCTTCTGGCAACATCTATCTAACATTCGTGGCAATACTCGAGGCAGGGATTAAAGGTATTGAAAATAAAATAGAGCCGGGCGAAAACTTCAACGACAACGCTTATAAGCCGGAACATGCTCAAAGACTATCTACTCTGCCCAAATCATTATATGAGGCTATCGAAAAAGCCGAAAATAGTAATCTGATAGAGAGCAGAGTTAAAGAACGATATTTAAAACTTAAGCTAAAAGAATGGAAAGAATATGAAAAGTATATCGGTGGTAATGGATTCGATGTGAACACCTTAAAGATTACAGAGTGGGAATTAGCGAAATATTTCTATAGATGATTTCTCCTATATTGATGGCGTTAAACGATATCGTTTAACGCCAGAGGAGATCATGGAACTTCAACAGTATAGTTTCAGAAAGCCTAAGAGAGGAGTTTTCGAGCTATTATCAATTGCCGT
>JALURF010000016.1:3172-6487 GCA_027017165.1 Thermofilaceae archaeon | reverse complement strand
AATCTTATAGAAGTTTTATTAAAAAATGGAAAAAAGAGGGAGGTATAGTAGTGCATTTGACAATGTATGGAGAAAATATCGCGACGAGCGACGTCCTACAGAGGGTACGAGAAAAACAGAGAAAAATATTAGTGATTGTAGGCGCTGAAAAAGTTCCTCGAGAAGTATACGAACTAGCCGATTTCAATATTGCAATAGGAAATCAGCCGCACAGTGAAATAGCCGCATTGGCAGTCTTCCTAGACAAACTTTATGAGGGACGCGAGTTAAGTAAAGAGTTTTATAACGCCAGAATAAAGATTATACCTAGTAGAAAAGGAAAAAGAGTAGTAAAGGTAGGCATGAATGGCAGCTAATGAAGAATTACTTAAACAATTGGCCGAGAACATTTATGGCGAAGCTGCGGGGAAAACAATAGAACTTCTAATTAGAAAAGGCGAAGCAACAGATGAAGAAGTAGCGAAATACGTCGGCATCAGCGTAAACGACGCCAGAAGACTGCTTAACTACCTCTTCGAATCAAATCTCGTAAAGTATCGCCGAATACGCGACGAAAAAATAGGCTGGTTTACATATTTCTGGAGAATAACAGACGACCCCGTAGATAAAATAGTAGGCCACAGGATCTCCAAAGTTATCGAAAAACTAAAACGAAGACTAGAATATGAAACTTCATCCACATTCTATATATGTCCGCACTGCCATCGAAGGTACACCTTTGAAGAAGCCACAGAGAGCATGTTCTCTTGTATAGAATGCGAACAAGTCCTAGAATCCTTCGATAACACACACATCATAGAAAAATTGGAAAAGGAGATAAAACGACTAGAGGAAATAAAAGAAGACTTCCTCGGAATAGGAACTGAGTAAAATCTATAGGTGAAAACATAAGAATGGAATAAAAGCCCGTCATCCACGGAAAACACAGAGACTTTGGTTTTTAACAACTATACTAGCCCTCAGAAAGTGGTTTCTTTGATAACTATGGGCCCGCGGGGATTTGAACCCCGGACCTCCGCCTTTCCCACCCAACTAGCATCATTAGGTCGTAAGGGCGGCATCCTTGCGGGACATCCTCATAGGGCCTTACCGCTAGACGACGGGCCCGTAATTTATCGTATCTCCTCTGTTTTTAAGTTTTATGGTATCTAAGCTAAGTGTCATCAAGGCTAAAAGCATTAATCTGAATTACAGCTTGGGTATTTTGTTTAACTCGGTAGCACCACTTCAGAATTGAGCTTCCCCTATTGTTTCTTTGTCTTAGAAACAATAGCTTTGTCTTCGTTTATATTGCCGAAAACGAAGAGAGAGTGTTAAGCCTTGGTCTTTATATCGATCACGGTGTGGTGGAAACATTTTTATTTTCCAGTACTTCATAGTGTGACGTATGAGCGAGGTTAAGGTTTTCAGAGTTAAGGGAGTGATGAAGCATCGAACGTTTCCTGAGAAATTCGTCTTGGAGGTTCCAGCGCTTAAAGAGGAGCATGCTATAGAGTATGTGTACTCGGTGTTAGGGTCTAGACATAAACTTAATAGAAAAAGGATAGTAATCGAGGAAGTAAAAGAAATAAGTCCGGATGAAGTTCAACGAAGTGAGATAAGAGAGCTTTTAAGCTTAGAAAAAATAGTATTGTAGGTATCTAAAATGGGAGAAGATATTCAGAAAGATGTGCAGAGGCTTTACGCTGAATATGTATTTCTTCGACAGCTCGCCGAGACTTTAAATCGCAATCTTACACTCCTCAATAACTTGCTTGCTGAGATAAGAGTTACTCAAGAAGCGATTAAGGAGATTGAAAAGATTTCGGAGTCTAATGATGTCATAGTGTCTATTGGGGGGATGGTGTTTCTCAAGACGAGATTGCCGAGTCGAGATTGTGTTTTAATCAATATTGGAAGTAATGTCGTGGTCGAGAAAAGTTACGAAGAAGCGTTAGAGTACTTGAGAAACAGAGAAGAAAACTTGAAGACCGAGTTGGAGAGAACGAATAACAGCTATATACAGGTTCTTAACCGGATGAGACAGCTTGAGCAATTGCTGAGACAGCTTTCGGAGAAAGGTAGGCGTTAATGTTTGAAAAGTTAAAAAACGCGTTCTCGCGGATAGCTGAGACTCTCACTACTAGAAAATTATCGCCAAAAGAACTTGAAGAATTAAGCTTCGAGATGGTTTTGAGTCTCTCAGAGTGCGACGTGGCCCTGCCCGTGGCCGAGTATATTATTGAAGAATTAAAGAAAAGACTCTCAGAGGAGAAAATAAGGCTCTTCGAAGATAAAAGGGAAATTGTTAAAAGACATTTGGAGGAAATATTGAGGGAAATCCTTAGAACAGAGGAAGAATTTGACCTCTTGAAAAAGGCGGAAGAGAAGAGAAGCTCAAGAGAACCATTAGTGATACTGTTTCTGGGGCCTAACGGCCATGGTAAGACTACTACAATAGCTAAGATAGCTTACTACTTCCTCAAGCACGGTTATTCTGTAGTGCTCGCCGCGGCGGATACGTTTAGAGCCGGTGCTATAGAGCAGTTGGAAATACACGGGAAAAGGCTAGGCGTTAGGGTAATAAAGCATAGATATGGAGCTGATCCAGCGGCTGTAGCTTATGACGCTGTTAGACATGCCAAAAGCAGGAAAATCGATGTCGTACTTATAGATACTGCTGGCCGCCTCCAGACAGATAAGGATTTAATTGAAGAAATGAAGAAAATCGCCCGTGTAGTAAATCCCGATCTTAAGATTTTCGTAGGCGACGCTTTGACGGGAAATGACGCCCTTGATCAGGCGGAAAAATTCAATAATGCTGTAGGTATAGACGCGAGCATAATAACGAAAGCTGATGCGGATGTGAAAGGTGGAGCTATAGTCTCTATCATATTTGCAACTAAAAAACCGGTAATATTTCTAGGGACCGGGCAGCGTTATGAAGATTTACAGCCTTTCACTATTGACTGGCTTCTTGGGAAAATCTTAAGCTAGTAAAGCTTTTAAACATCTTTCCACATACCTCTAAGGGGTCTTTAATGATAGTCCCTGTAAGGTGCTTCACCTGCGGCGCTCTAATAGGAGATAAATGGCTAGAATACGCTCAAAAAGTCGCTCAGGGCAGACATCCGAGAGAAGTCCTTGACGAAATGGGCATTAGGAGGTACTGTTGTAGGAGAATGTTTTTATCACATGTAGAGCTGATAGATGAGATTTTGAAATATGAAAGAGTTGAAAAGGAGTAACTACCTGTAGCTTTTCTGTCTTTTCGCTCTAGCGGATCTCCCTCTAGGCTTTTTAGGCTCCGCCTGCCTTGGGTCTTCAACGAGCAAA
>JALURF010000016.1:0-3162 GCA_027017165.1 Thermofilaceae archaeon | reverse complement strand
CAAATGTCTATCATATTTCAAATATAGCTGTTTTAATTCTTCTGATTCCGTCCATTTGACTAGCGCCCTAGCAATAGCGGTTCTTATCGCCGACGCTTGTCCCATAACTCCTCCACCCCGCGCCGTCGCTATTATATCGACTTGATTAACTATCTGCTCTCCCGCTAATAGAATCGGCTCATAAATCTTCATTCTAGCTATCTCGGGCTCATAGATTTCCAGCGGGACCCCGTTTATGAAAATACGTCCCTTGCCCGGTTTAACTATAACTCTAGCTCTAGCCGTTTTTCTCCTAGCACTGGTCAGGACCAGCTTCATAACTTTCCACCCAACATTCTATAGAGTTCTCCTAGGGTTATGAAAGGTATAGTTTCATTTTTCCTCATGGCTTCCCTCACTTTTATCGCTTTACTGGCATCGATATCTTCGGGTATACCAATATAAACTTTTAACCTCTTATAAGCAAGTCTCCCTCTCGGCTTTTTATGCGGAAGCATCCCTCTAACCATACGCTTTAATACCCTGTCGGGCCTTCTAGGTATTTTGGGTCCTAGCTTCTCGGGATTATAATGAGTCCTCCACTCGCTTACCTTTTTCATATACTCTTTTACAATTCTCTGGGGTTTGCCAGTAATTATGGCTTTTTCCGCATTAATCACTACGACATTCTCGCCTCTTAATAACCTTTTGGCAACTACGCTGGCCAACCGCCCCGCAACCAATCCATCAGCATCAATCACAACTACTCGTTCTTCCATGATTCCACCCTAGGCTATTATTTTCACATTACTGCCTCTTGGATTTCTTTCAACTAATTCGTCTATACTTAAACATTCTCCCTTCTCCGAAATTTTCTCATAAGCTTTCTGAGAAAAAGCCCACGCAGCGACAACGACTTTATGATCTAAAGTTCCAGATGCTAGAACTTTTCCCGGAACAACAACAGTATCCCCTGGCTTAGTGTACCTATTAATCTTGCTTATATTAACCGCTATTCTCTGTCTTCTAGGTTTCGCGAGCATCTCAGCTACGCGACGCCATATATCAGCATTATTTTCCCTAGCCTTCTTCTTAAGCCTCGAGATTAACAGTCTTAAATGTATGTTCGTAGGCCCCGTCCTCCTCACGCCATATCCCCAGCTCTTTATTAGATTGGATATTTTAAGCTTTTCCCAATATTTCTTCCAGCGATTCCCTGAAGTCTCTAGCTTTAGCTATCAAAACCTCTAAACCGGCTAGGACAACTTCTCTAAAAGTTAGCGATCCCACAGTTTCAACATTAAAAATTATGGTGGATTCATCCCCCCTGACTTTTATCGCTTCACGTTCACATACTTCTACACAAGCTCTACACAATGAGCAGTTAATCAAATCTTTTACAACCAATTTACCCGATGAAATCTCTAGCACATTTTTAGGACAAACTTCTACACATTTCCCACAGTTGTTGCATTTTCCAAGATCTATTTTAATGACTGGCATGTATTTATAAGCCGAGACAGAAACTGGCTGCCACTTAGCGTGCTCTTTTCCACAGCCGAGCCGGGCAAAAGCCTCAAGCACTATACGCTGACCTTTAGCTAGTTTAGCTATAGGAATAGTATCCGATACTGGAACCACTCTCGGATCCTCACTTCTCAAATGTCCGGAAAAAACAGTGATATCCTTATCTAATGCCTCTATATCAAGCTCAAGACTCACAGTATTCCTTAAAGCTCGCTCTCTATCCTCAATATACTCCTTAACAAGCTCAAAATCAGTTTTCAAAGGTATAAGCCCTAACCTATGAGCTAAATACTCGTCGAAAAGAGCAGAATTGTTTTCGAGAATCACCACTTCGTCGATAGCCATTACGGGAACTTCAGCTATCAAAACCCTCCTCAAGGCGTTAGCGATAGCAGGATTTATGCCCTTAACTATAAAACGACCAGAATACTTATTCGCTTCAAGAATATCAACTTCTATACTCTCCGCCAACCCTAAACACCAGCACAGCTACCTTATCGGTTTCTGCTTACGTCCGCGCAGCAACTCTATCAAAGATACCCCATTTACTTTGACCACCCTAAAGCGTAGTATTTCTCTTTGTAAATCCATCTATTCATCACCCGTACTACATCGTTATTAAAGAAGTATTTATAAGTTTAACGTAACGATTTCTCTAGTACATTTACGGAGTTGGGCTTGCCCTCGTTTTAGGTATCTCCGGGAATAACAACTTTATGTTCTTATCCTTAAATCTACCTTTCTTATCCCTTTCGCTTCCAGATAAAGTTATTAGCCCGTATTTTTCTAGGTTCTTAACACGTTTCCAGATTTGATGATACCTCATACCCATTTTTTCAGCTATACTATTAATCGTAATACCATCTTCCATACTCGCTATTATATTAACTAGCTGTCGAAGACGCTTCCCCGCTCTTTTTGATCCAATTCTTTTTGGTATAAAACCATAACACATCAGTTTGAGTATTTTATAGCGGTTAAGGCTAACATAACAGTAATCCAAACCATTACGTTTCCTACATTTTACCATAACTCCCAAGTGCTTCTGAAAAGCTTCATTTATCCTTGGGTAATATTCGTCTTTAATAAACTCAATTACATTTTCATGTAAGTAGCCATCTCCTGTTAAGTAATGAGCTAAAGTAGTCAACGTCAAAGTCTCGCTAGTCAACGTCGCTAGCATTCTGAGATATCTATGTACTCTTTTAGGAATATAAAAGCGCGCACTACAGATACTTTCATCCTTTAAAAACGTTATTTGCGATTTAATACCGTATTTGCTTAGCACTCTTCTTAGTAGCAAAGCTTTCGTTAGACGTCTTTCATGACAGTAAATCCGAGTATTAACATGACCGAAAACCCTCGTATAATGATTTAGAAAATCATCAAGTACTACTGGATCTGCCAAAGTTATGTTACCTTTTATTCGTTCTCCTTCAGCCATATAATACCCTAATACAGCTTCTAAATCGTGTCGACGCTGTACTACTTTTGTGCTTCCAAATGTATCAATTAGAAGTATGAAAGGTCGGACTCTCAGAATTACGAAGTCATTTTCGTCACTTATCCTTAATAATAATACAGTCGCAGTTTGACTATGCTTAAGTTCTTTCGGAATTGAGAAACAAAGACTGCCTTTACTTTTCTTAGTGAAGA
>JALURF010000015.1 GCA_027017165.1 Thermofilaceae archaeon | reverse complement strand
ATAGAGATGATCTGGAGATTGAAGGAAGACCAGCACTGCTATACGTGGGAAGATTAGAGCGAGTCAAAGGACCCGATATTCTTCTGAAAGCATTTGTCATCGTCAGGAAGACATGTAGAGAAGCCTTTCTTCACGTTCTAGGAGATGGATCTATGAAAAACGAGCTTATCAAACAAGCCGAAGAACTGGGTATAAAGGATAGCGTTAAATTTCACGGTATTGTGGTACCGCCATATTCGCATATGAAAGCCGCGGATATATTGATCATACCCTCCCGTTACGATGCTTTGCCTACAGTAGCTCTTGAAGGAATGGCGTGCGGGGTTCCTATAGTAGCTTCAAATGTAGGAGGATTAAGCGAGATAATATTGGATGGCGAGAACGGGCTGAAAGCAAGACCGGAGCCGGAGGATATTGCCGAGAAGATAATGTTTCTATGGAGAAACGATGAACTTAGAGATGAAATAAGCCGCAAACAGCGGGAATTTGTTAAAAGTTTCACCTGGAAAAGAGCAGCTATGGAATATCTTAATTACATGATGAACTTGGCGAGGTGATATTCTTTTCCAGTTCTTCTATGAGTTTATCAGTCATAATTGTAACGTATGGAAGACGCAAAGATTGTAGGGAAACTATAAAAAGCGTGTTGAGGGGAAGAGTTCTACCAGAGGAAGTAATAGTGGTTGACGATCATCCATCTATAATATTCGCCTATAATAATTCTTCTCCTACAGTGAGAATTGTACATACCTTAAGGGAAATAGGAGTATCTGCTTGTAGAAACTTAGCAGTTAAACTCTCAAAGGGAGATATAATCGCTTTCTTAGATGACGATGTGATAGTTGATGAGAATTGGGCATATGAGATGTTAAACTGTTTTAGGGAGAATCCCGAAGTAAGCGTGGTTTTTGGGAAAATCAAGCCTCTATATTTATCTACACCGCCTAAGTGGTGGAATGAGGAAATCTTTAACTGGATTATCTCCGTGAATATGGCAGCGGGCGCAAACTTTGCGGTAAGGAAGGATATTTTTGAAAAAATCGGATATTTCCGTGAGGAATTAGGAATAATAAAAGGTAAAAGATTTAATCTAGAAGATTTCGAATTTAGGGAACGTGTAAAAAAGGTATCTAAGATATTTTTCTGCGAGAAGTCGGTGGTATACCATAAAGTGCCTTCCCACAGGCTTTCTAGGAGATATGTGCTAAAACGGTGTTTCAGCGAGGGTAGAGGCAGGAGAATTCTGGGAACATACACCAGTAGAGATGCCGTAAGGGGCATTTGTTATAGCATTGTCAGATTTCCCAGATTTCACGCTCTATGTAATCTAGTGCTATGGCTCGGCTATTTTCTAGGCTAATTACGGGGCATTTAGGATGTATACCGTTTTACTAACATTTATATATTGCCAAAATATGCTAAACGTAAAAGGTTGTAGTAATGTATAAAGTATATTTCCTATTTCCCACTAAATCCCCGCTTGTTTTTAAGCCTAAATACGGAGGAGGAAGCGGACTTTACCTATACCAACTTTCGACAAACTTAGCTAATAAGGGTGTAGACGTACACGTCGTGGCTAATCTAGCCACTAAGAAAAATGCTCTAGTTAAGCTTCACCACGTAAATTTCTCCGGAAATCTCGTACTGCGAAATATAAGATATTTGTCAAAGCTCTACGAAGCCGTTGACGACGAAGCTATAGTTATAGTCTTCGATCAAGCATTCGGAGGCTTAATGCCGGTCATTCTGAAAAAAATAAAAAAAGTTAAGATGCTGTTTCATACGATAAACCACTACCCATGGCTAGACGATAAAAGAGAAATAAATCCTAGACTTTACTGGCCAGTATTAAAGACTGTTGTTAAAACAGTCGACCTAGTTGTCGTGGGAAACAACCTTTTAAAAGAAAGTATAGTTAATAGAGGAGGAGTAAACAGAGATAAAGT
>JALURF010000014.1 GCA_027017165.1 Thermofilaceae archaeon | reverse complement strand
AACATATTGCAATTAAAATGCCGGGGCCGGGATTCGAACCCGGGATAACCGGATCTCCCATCTGGGCCCTGCTATTATATCTAGATTATGAGTCCGGCGCCCTCGGCCAGGCTAGGCGACCCCGGCTCTATCTTAAATGGTTTCTCTCTAACATTTAAACTCTTCGCAGGTTAAGAACGATCGTGGTTTGGGTGAAAAATATAAGAGAGTTTGTTATATGTCCCAATAGCCCCGGTAGCTTAGCGGTAGAGCGGCGGCCTCGTATAGCTCATCGGGAGAGCCGCAGGTCGCGGGTTCAAATCCCGCCCGGGGCTTATCCTAGGAACTTTCTCCTACCGTGAGGTTGGAGGCAAAATATAATAATTGCCTAGTCTAATGTGGATATGGTGGAAAATTGGGTAAAAAGGTTATCCCGAGATCCAAGCTTATAGGCATGCAGGTATATAATCCAGACGCAACGTTAGTGGGCACCGTCAAAGATATAGGATTAGTTCCAGGAGAAACAGGGAATATAGTCCTGATCGTCACCACCAGGTATCAACAGGAAATAGAGATCGAATGGCCTAAAGTTGCTGAAGTGGGAGATATAATTTTACTAGCGGAGAAAGTAGAAGTAACACCTCCCGCGACTATGGCTGAGGTAACTCCCGCAGCTGAAACCAAGATATGCCCTACCTGTGGACAACCAGCCACTTGGATAGAGCAATATAAACGCTGGTATTGTTATACATGTAAAAAGTATCTATAATTTCTTTTTTATTATGTTAAGCAATGAGTCACGCGTCGCGCTATCCTCCTGAAAGAGAAGAGGGGAAAATAGAGTATAAGTACAAACTGGTTATCGAGAAAACTCAAAAAGTGGAGCGTCTAGTCTCGCAGATGAAGTATAGGTTAGCAGAAGGAGGCGGCGAAGCGTTTTATATATTAGGTGTCGCCGATAATGGCGAACCTTTAGGACTAAGTGAGGTAGAGCTCAAAAAAAGCCTCGATATATTAAAGAGAGTAGCCTCTGAAGTCGGCGCGTCTATTCAGATACTAAGAGAAACCGGAGGACGTAAGGGGAAAATTGTAGAAGTCTTAGTTAGGCGTAGTCGCGAGGATTCACCCCCT
Organism: Thermofilaceae archaeon; assembly: GCA_027017165.1. Classification (GTDB taxonomy): domain Archaea; phylum Thermoproteota; class Thermoprotei; order Thermofilales; family B69-G16; genus B69-G16. The sequence goes on along the minus strand of JALURF010000014.1, from coordinate 16,649 downwards.
GTTTATGTAGTAATCACAACGTTGGGAAATGTAGATGCTGGTAAAAGTACTTTAGTGGGCGTTTTGTGTACGGGTAGCCTAGATGATGGAAACGGGTTAGCCATGAAAAAAGTGGCTAAATTTCTCCATGAGATAGAGTCGGGAAGAACTTCTTCGATATCCACCCAGTACTTGGGTTTTGATAAAGACGGCAAGGTGGTAAACTACCTTCTCCCACACCCTCTCGACGAGGCAGAGATATACCTGCGTTCCGAGAAAATAATAGCCTTAGTAGATTTGGGAGGACATGAGAGATATTTGAGGACTACTCTACGCGGCGTAATGGCCCGAAGACCAGACTACGCGATGCTCGTTGTAGCCGCTAACGCTGGTCTTTCAAGAATGGGAAGGGAGCATCTTGGTGTATGCGTAGTTCTTAAGATTCCCATATTCGTAGTAGTGACAAAGATAGATATGGTACCTAAGGAGGTTCTAGAAGCAACTATAGATGAAGTATATCGAATTTTGAAGATGCCTGGAGTAAGTAAACTACCGCTAATGGTTAAAGATCTAGACGATATAGCCGTAGCTGTACATCATATGACTAGCGGGCGGGTTACTCCCATATTCTTAGTTTCAAACGTTACGGGCAAAGGATTAAAGTTGTTAAAGACATTTCTGAATTTCCTGCCTCCTCGGATGGATTGGCAAAGTCAGGCTAGTAAGCCTTTCCTTATGTATATCGAGGATATATATAATGTACGAGGCGTAGGACCTGTCATAGGTGGGATAATCAGAGAAGGAAGTGTCGCTGTGGATGATATAGTTCAGTTAGGCCCATTTAAAGATGGCAGCTGGAGGCTTGTTAGAGTTCGATCTATACAGGTGAACCGCATCAACGTCAACCGTGCTATTGCTGGGCAGGACGCCACTCTAGCCATATCAAATGTTAGATATGATGAGCTTGAGAAAGGTATGGTTGTTCTCGATAGAAGCCTAGAGGCTAGGAGTATCAGGAGAATAAAGGCTAGAGTAACCGTGCTTAAACACCCTACGACTATAAGACGTGGATATCAGGCAGTATTACACTTAGAGTCTATCAGGAGTACCGTAACTTTCGAAAATATGGAAAAGGAACCTATGCGAACTGGAGATACTGGCAATGTAGATTTGTTTTTTAGTTATCATCCGTGGTATCTCAGAGTCGGAGATATCTTTGTGTTAAGAGAGGCCAGGACGAGGGCCATAGGGAGAGTTCTTAGCATAATACATTAGTTTGTTTCACGTCTATGGAATGACGCGGAAGTAATAGTTTATATAGTCCTGTTCTATGAAAAAAGCGGCGGCGTATATGGCGAAGAGGGCCATTTCAATCATTATGGTCGTCATATTGATAGCTGTTCTAGCGAGTTCATATAGCGCTCTAGCTCCCGGCTTAGCTAAGGTTAAAATCAGAAAGGAGGCGACTCTTAAGAACGGATACGTGTCCATCGACACTACTATAAAAATAGTGAATGGAAGTCTGAGCGTTTTATCCTTTAGAATACCTATAGAGTATAGAGAAAAACTCATTTATGTAAGAGCAACTGCTGAGCGGGAAAATCTTCCCGTTAAAGTTACGTGGAGTGAAATTGTAATAATTCTCCCAAGGCCGTATCAAAATATTCGAATAACCGAGATATATGAATTGGGAATGGAATTTGAAGAAACTACGGTAAAACTACTATTCCCGCTGACCGTAACCCCCAGAGAAGCTCTGGGAGATGCTTATATCGAAGTGAAAACTCCCGTAAAGAGCTTTCTCATAGACTCTCCGGCTTATTTAAATAAGACCGATTCAGTAGCTATAGCTAATCTATCCCTAATAGCACCGGGCAAAACCGACATCGCCGCTCTCTCCTTTTATCAAGCAGATCTTTTGTGGTTTTCCGTCGTACAACTGAACCGCACCATAATAGTGGAGAATGAGAATGAGGTCGTATTTGTAGATGAATATCTTATAGAAAATAACGTGGGTGGTAAACTTGAGCACATTACTATAGAGCTTCCCCTTAATGCCACTATAAAGAGGCTAGAAGGCTTAGTTGGAATCTACACTGGACGCGGCGGCGACGGAGCATACTATACGTGGGTTGAAAATAACAAAACTATGGCATCGATAAGTCTTAGGTCAATTCTCTGGAAGCGAGGGGAGCGAGAATACCTCAAAGTTGTCTACTCACTACCTATTAAACTCGAAGAAAACACGCTTAGAATTCCCGCCTATCATTCTTCCGGACTACTTATAGAAAACTACAACATTATAGTGAAGATCGCTGGCGATGGGCAGTTATTGGATTTAACTCCCCGTTTCGTGAAATTCGCAGATGGATATAGAATAATAGGATTACAGAATAAAGGTTCTCTTCTAGATGAAATTCCAATCAACAATCCCTATGTCACGCTCAAAGTACATCTTGACCCCACGCTGAAAATTCGGCCTTATCTAATCCTAGGAGCATTTTCCTTCACACTAGCGCTTATTGCTATAGCTTTTGTACAGAAGAGCAAGACTGCGAAGATAGAAGTTAAGAAAATTGTAAAAATCGAAGCTCCTAAAGAAGTCTTGAAAGAAGCAAAGGACCTCTACGAAGAGAAGGTTAAACTGCTCGAAGACTTGGTGGAAGCAAAAATTAAGAGATTAACTGCCAAGATTTCAAGACAACTATACAGACAAAAAGTAGCAAAGATAAATAGCAGGCGTAAAACCCTAGAAAATAAGATTAGTAGATTGAGAGAAAGAATTGAAAAGGCTCCTCTGCTCGATGAAATAGAAAGAATGCTCCATGAAGTAGAGAGAAAAATTGACAAGTTTGAAGACATATACTCCAGGTATAGAAGAGGAGAAGTAAGCAAAAAAGCGTTTAGAGAAGAGATGGAGAAAGTAAGGGAGGAAATAGAAGCAATAACTTCAAAAATATACAGTAGATTATCGGCTCTCGAGATTGAGTAAAACGGTTTAAAAAACGAAAACATAGCCCGGCCGGGATTCGAACCCGGGATCACGGGGTCCAGAGCCCCGTATGCTTGGCCGCTACACCACCGGGCTCCGAATGATTTACTCTATGCTGATTTATTTAAACTTAACTAATTGTGCTAACTGTGTTATGAAATAACTAAATTTTCCGGGAAGGCAAACTTATTATAATGAAAGTTCTGATAGGTTGTGGGGAGAATATTGAAGAAAAGCCTAGTGGTTTTGCTACTACTCCTTACGGCATCTCTAATATCGCCCTCTCATATAGTAGTGGGACAGCCGTATGCTAAGCTAACTTACTACATCATTGTAAGAGAAAACGCTAATGCTACTATAAGCTTAGTTTTCGAGGCTTCAGGTTCTGGGAGCGGTTTTATAGGGCTTCCTTTATTCGAAGAGTATAGGGTTACGGTATACGAGGGAAATGTGGAGTGGCTTAGCTTTAGGAACATAAGTGTCTTTTATACTAATGCTTCTTTCAGTTTTAGCGGCGAGAAGGTACGAATGGAGATAATGTACGATTTCCCTTATGCGAGTTTGATAGCAGAGGATAAAGCCTGGTTTATGAGTCCTTACATTCTAGCGCCTAGATACTTTGATGTTTACGTTGAAGTCGAGCTTTACGGTATGAATCCGCTTAAACCAGTCAGATTTTGGCCGTATGAGCCGATTAAAAGGGAAGAGAATAGGTTTACTTTTGCAATTTTAAATCCTCTTACGGACAATAGGGTAATAATAGAATATGAGTTATGGGAAAGGATTCCGAGCACGCCCTATACTAGGAATATTGGAAACTCGGAGGTAATAGTCCGTGTTGCCGAGTATTACAAATACATAGCCGACAAGGTTTTCTATGTTCTTGAGAAGACATATGATGATCTTGAGTACGTGTTTGGAGAGTTGCCTGAAAGACTTGAATTTGAGTTCTATCTCCCAGAGCTAAACGATCTATCGGCTTTAGGATATGTAAAGGAGCGAGTTATAGAAATGGGTGCAGAAGGTCCTATCTACCTCAACCTGGCCCTTATCAGATTTAAGGAAGGTTTTCTGGAAGAGACTGTAGTTCATGAATGTGTTCACGTGGCTCTCGGGCTAATAGGGGTTTCCTCCGGTAGAGAAGTAAGATGGTTTCACGAGGGAATGGCAGAATATGTCGCTATAAAGGTTTGTGGTAGAGCAGGTATAAATGTCACAGATTTTATCGAGCTTCACGAAGTTGGAATACGAGAGGCTTTGAGGCTATTCGATGGAGATCTTTCATTCATAATAAACTGGGAATATAGTACACCGATAGCACGTCTTTACTATTCGGCAGCTTTTTATATAATAAATGTAACTGCTGAGGAAAACGGAGGATTACCTTATATTAAAAAGCTCGTAGAAGAGATTGAGGTAAGAGGTGGAGTAGAAAGTAATGAAGATATAATTTTAGCGATGAGTCAGGCGGCTGGTAAAGATTTAGGACCGCGATTTAGAGATTGGGGGTTTCCGGTAAAGACTTTGGAAGAGGAAGGAGAAAAAGCGGATTTCGACTCGCATGAAGAAGATTTAATTAAGAAGGCATGGAGCTTCATGAAGTCTATTTTAATCATAGTAGCAGTCATCATAGTCGTAATAATCCTGATAATGGGATTTCTCGTATACTGGTTTATTGTTAGGAGAAAACGCGTACTCTACTATCCACCTGTGCATTTTATAATTCGCCCAAAATAGATGAAATGCAGAATCAGCAATACAATAAGTATCGCTAACGCTATTAACGTTAACGTGAACCCATGCTCTCCCCACGCCCCTATTACAGGTATCGGTCCAATTATCACAATGACAGATCCGCTAGTAGAGCCTGTAGAGAGTAATGTAAAAAATAGAACTATAGAACCTATTATCACTAACAGTACTCCTATTATGAAAAGCATAGATGCTAAACGCTCCATAGCCCACCCCCGCGTATTGTTACTAGAACTGAAAATGTGAACACCATTAGTGCTATTAATGTTAATATTATTGCCCATTTAACGATTTCTTTATCGCTACCGATTATTATTGGTATAGGGCCTATTATAATTACTCCAGCGCCTCTAGCTTTAACAGTCCCCCTGACAATTGTAGCTAGTATAAGTACTATTACAGCTACCATTATTAGGGCGATTCCCAGTAGTATAATAGCTAACCCGATATTCATACTTCTAATTTAAAGCTGAGATTCAAGCTAAAAATTTTATCAGTAGTATGATGATGAGCAAGGAGATTGAAATCGTAAAAATTGAAAGAAATTCAAAGCTTACAGTGTAGAAAACTCCCACAATATTATAGATGATATGGGCTATGATAGCTGAGGTTAAACCCCACCTTAACCGTAACTCTTGGAATAAAACTCCGAGGAGCAAAAATATAAGCAGTAGGGGTAGTAGTTTAAAGAGAGCTGCTAAGGGTATATGAAAAATAGCATACAAATGTGTAGTCGTCAAATAAGCGCATCTTCTGCCATAGCGAGATTTTAGTTCGTCATATAGTTTAGCTCTGAAGTAGAACTCTTCAATTATGCTGGATAAAATGAGCAATGGAAGTGAATAAAGGCGTGGAGGCCCTATAACCAATTGTCCCATAAGCCCTAAGACCATCACAGATATATAACGAGGTACTAGGCCTGAAAAAGCAGATGCATAAAATAAATCCAAGCTAGAAAGGTTTGATTTCAAGTACCCCCTCTTCGTTTTATACATCGAAAGTACGGAGAATGCGAGAACTGTATAAGAAATTATAATACCTTTAGAAAGTGTTTCCCGTACAAGTATCGAGAGAACGTATGTTAGTAGTAACAAGATAATGTTTCTGTTTTGGTTGCAAATATTTTTGGTTATCTTCACTAGCAACATATTTCCTAGAAAACGTTATATATTCGACATAAGTATGTTGTTCTACTACCAGATGGGGGTTATTGGCTTGGGTCGACGCAAGTCTAAATTGACTATCGAACGCGCCAAGAAAATATACCAGATTCTAAGCGAAAATAAGGACGGTCTCGCAACACCTACACTCTTCAATATCGTGTTAAAAGAAGGGATAATAAGAGAATACTCAACTTTGTATCAAATTCTGAAAATGCTAAAGGAAAAAGGAATAATAGAGCAGAGGAGTGAAAGGGGATTAGCAAAGTGGGAAGTGGTAAAATTCGTCGATTTGCCAACTTTAGAGAAGATTATAACTTCATAAGCTCGGCCCTCAAGCCTAGCTAATTCTCTTAAAAGCCTGGTTTTCTAGAATTTGACTTAAATACCGCGGATACAGGTTAAGTATTGAAATATGTCTCATTACTACTCTATAGAGCCTCCGCGTAGTAGGAGAACCTATAGAATACAAACCACTATTAGGAACTTTAACATCACGTTATACTCCTCAAGTGGCGTATTTTCAGCTCGACGAATAGACCCGGGTACTCTTCTTCTAGCAGAAACAATGATAATAAAGGATGGATGGCGAATACTGGATTTGGGCTGCGGATACGGCGTTTTAGGAATATTAGCGGCTAAGCTGGCTCCCAATGGCTTGGTGTATATGGTTGATATAAATAAACAAGCCGTAAGACTCGCCAAACTAAATGCTAAGCTGAATAACGTGAGTAATGTTAGAGTTTTATGGGGAGATTTATATAAGCCTGTAAAAAACGAGATATTTAACACGATAATTTCTAATCCTCCTCAAGCTGCGGGTTTAGATATTTTAAGGATAATAATTAGAGATTCGCTCAAACACTTGGATAGAAGAGGGCTGCTACAGATCGTTGCTAAACACAATAAGGGCGGTGCCAGGCTGTATGCATTAATGAAGAAGTACTTCGGCAACGCTAAGGTATTGGCTAGAAAAGCCGGGTACAGAGTTTATATCTCTGAGAAACAATAATAATATTAACGCGCTTGACATTTTTACTTCGGTGTCTATTATGGAAGATATCCTCAGAGAAACTTTCGAAGCTCTAAGAAGAATCGAAATGGAGCTAAATAAAATCTTTAGAGACATCGCTTCCAAATATCCATCTATAAGCTTTCCATCTGGAGTTTATGAACCCTTGGTAGATATCGAAGAGACGGAGAACGAGTATATAGTATACATGGACGTGCCGGGATTTAGAAAAGAAGACCTTAAAATAACGGTGGGCGATAATTATGTCGAAGTTTACGCCGAACGGCGTGAGGAAGAAAAGGAAGAAGCGAGAGAGAAAAAGTATATTGTGAGGCAACGATACTATGAAGCTATCAAGAAAAGGATAGAATTACCCTCCGCTATAAAGCCGGAGGAAGCTAGAGCTAGTCTAAATAATGGAGTTCTAACGATTTACCTACCGAAACGTGTTGTAAGCCGTGAAGTAACCATAGAGTTATAACAGTACGAATGAAAAAGAAAATAAAAGTAGGTATAACAGGAGGCACTTTTTCCCTATTACATACTGGTCATAAACATCTACTTAGAAAAGCCTCAGAAGTCGTAGATAGCTTGATTATAGGCGTAACCTCTGACCAATTTGTTAAAAAGATGAATAAAGATCACCCTGTCGAGCCTTTCTCTAAAAGAGTTAAGAGACTAATTGAATTCTTACGAGAGGAAGGAATTCTGGAAAGATGTAAGGTTGTCGAAATAGATGATTTTATGGGTCCTGCGGGAAGAATGAAAGAATTAGATGTTATCGTAGTAACTGACGAGACGTTGTCAGGGGCTCTAGAAATAAATGCTCATAGAGTTAAGCAGGGGCTCAGGCCTTTAACAATAATTACGGTAGATGCTGTACTTGATGAAAGGGGAATTCCACTATCTAGTACCAAACTTTGGATTCGCGATTTTCTTCTTAAGGATAAAAGAACTGGTATAGTACCAGGTCACAAGCCAAAGTAGGAACAACAAAAGCCCAATGACTGATCTCTCTAAACTACTTTGTAAGTTCATGACTAGCCTGTCTATTGTCACCAACAATATCATTAATAGACTCCAGAACGAGAATAAAAGCCCGCAAATAGCTAGTACCGCTCTTCCAATTTTCATCCAAAATCACTCTTACTACTTCGACTATCCTGATTATATTTTTACCTTTAGGAGCAAAGCGGAGGCCGTGGCTAGAATTGCTGAGAATATTTGCACATATATAAATGCCCTTATGAGTTCTCTCTCGTCGGCATCACCTCCGAATAAGAGAATTAATCTTGTTAATGTGATTGGAGCGTCCGGATCTTTAGATGCTCTCATTTTGTAATCAGGCAGTATCACTGTAGGTTTATTCTTTATTTTTCTATGTTCTATAAAGCCCTTAATTGAGGATATTATGTAGAATGCGTTTAAAATCTGGGGCATAAGAGCTACTAGTGCTATAAACTCCATTTTCGACAGTATAGCGATAACTCCTATAATCCCTCCAACTAGTAATCCTCCACAATCTCCAGCAAAAATTCTCGAAGGATATTTATTATAAGGTAGAAATCCTAGAAGAGGGCCTAAGAGAGCAATTAAAAGAACTAGTGCCATATCATTGCTTAAAAGTATGGCTGAAAATGAGAGAGCAAATAACGCTATTGCACTCGTTATTACCATAGATCCATTAAAAATATCAAACATATTCATAGCGTTTGCGGGTCCCGCAATAGCAAGCGGCATTAAAAGCCAGTATATAATTGTAAGTCTCAACGCCCCTACGAGAGGCACCAAGGGCCTGTACTTAATCCATAAGCCAGTTTCCCGAGGATAGAGAAAACCAGCTATTACAGTGGGCGCGATTGCCAGCACTGTTAGTATCGTTTTCACTTTTCCTTTTAGAATTATTACATCATCTATTAATCCTATGATTAACAAGATAGTGGCTGTAGCTGCTACGACAGTGATCTGGATTGAATATTCTGGATAGAAAATAGTAGCGAGCAATATAGATATTATCAAGCCGAAGTATATAGCCAATCCGCCTAGTGTCGGCACCATCGGCTCTCCAGGCTTGTGTACATCAGGTCTTACAAGATTTTTCTTCTTCGCTATTTTTGCTACTATGGGCGTCGTTACATAAGTTATTGAAAAACCAGCAACCAGTATGAGCGCGTATTCAAGCATTATTTTTCCCTCTTCACGTCTCTAACGCAGAGATAGATTAGGGGTAACACTATCGTAGCATCACCGTAAATCGTTGCTTGCAATGCGGCAGGTTTGACTTTCCCCCAACTAACCGCCTCTCTAGTCCTCGCCCCGCTCAGGCTTCCATCCCATTCTACGGCGGTCGTGATATATATCACATAGTCTAATCCTCCTTTAAATTGTGCCCACCAGATGACGTGATGTTTGCTTATCCCCCCGCCTATGATTACTCCGCCTAGTTTTTCTGACGAGAAAACGATCTCAGATATTTTCTCCATATCTCTCAGGAAATTTAGATGTATTTTTTCTCTATTTTTAAATCTCTGTTTTTGATTAAAGGTGTATATAGCAGTTCCAAACGCCGAATCTAAAAGCCCTGGGGAAAATATGGGTATGCCTGCTTTATATGCAGCCCTAAGCAATGAATTCGGATCATTTATACGCTTTCCAAATTCTTTTAATAACTCACTTGGACTCCACTCGTTCTTCTCTAAGACGAGTTCTTTAAGAACTTGATGAACTTTTTTCTCTATGATCTCTCCATAGTTTTCGAAAGGTATTAGAACACTACCGAGTCTATGGATGTTTAGCTCTTTGAGAAAAATATCATCATAATCGAAATCTCCTACATAATAAGCTCCGCCGAAGCTTCTTGCAATATCGTGATCTATACTTCCCCCTGTGGTTATTATAGCGTCTATAAACCTCTTCTTAATGATCTCTGCGAAGATGGATCTTAAGCCTGTAGCTATCAAATTTGCTGTAAAACTTAGAAAAATCGTGCATTCACTATCTCTCAGCATTTTTTCGATAATTTCTACTGATTGATAAACCTTAGAAGCCATGAACCCCCCTATATTCTTAAACTGCAGTACGAGATCTTTCACTGTTAAAACGGAGTCTAGTTCCAGATCTTTAACCGGTTTTTCCAGTATCTTCTCCCGCATTTCGCTACACCTTATAGAGATAGACCTTATGATTCCTATATCCATCATTTACATCTTTTACGGCTATAGGCTTCCAGCCCATAACTTCAAAATCATGTGAAACTACTCTAGCTCCTCTTTTAAGCTCTCTTTCGAGCTTAGGGCGGAGTTTTTCGTTTACACTTGTTAAAAGGTAGAGCGTAACCACATCCGCTGGAGAAATGTTCACTTTGAAGAAGTCTCCCTCTATGATGAGTATTCTATCTTCTAATCCTTCCGCCAGCACGTTTTTCAAGCATTTTTCTACGAGATCTCTCCGCAATTCTATGCCCACAGCATTAGCTCCAAATTCTTTAACAGCAGTTATTAAAACTCTTCCATCCCCGCATCCCAGATCGAAAACCAGCTCTCCGGGTTTTACCTCAGCCATTTCAAGCATGACTTTTATTACTTCATACGGTGTTGGCACATAGGGAACCAGGATCATTTCGTGCCCCGTCGGGTAGACCTACCATATCTTTTTCCAAGGCATTAATATCGTTATTGTCCTATAAGATTAGAAATCAGTTCTGGTGTCTGTCTTCATTTATTCCGAAATACCAGCCTTCATCATCCATTTTAGAAGAGACAGCGATGTATTTAAGCGTAAGGTTAAGGAATTACGTTTATAGACTGACGAACATGTTAAATATGGAACTGGTGGAATGGTGGGCGCTAAAAGAGTGTACGTAAAAGTACATAAGGTAGGAAAAGATGTCATAGTGGCAGTGTGCGATGAAGATCTGCTCGGTAGAGTTTTAGAGGAAAAGGGTGTAAAGTTTGAAATTAAAGAAGAGTTTTACCGTGGCGAACTAGTAGATGTAGAGAGAGCTCTGGAGCTGATAGGAACGGGCACCATCGTGAATCTCGTCGGTGAAACTATAGTGAGCGCGTTGGCGGAGAGAAACGAGGTAATTAGGCTTGCCGCCGTGGAAATCGCTGGTGTGCCTCATGTACAGTTGATTATGTAAAGGTGGTATCTTTGGGAGGAAAGTTTTGTCCGATTTGCGGAAGAAAAGTCGACATAATGGTGGAAGGTTTTTGCCCAGAATGTTATAAAAAAACACATCCTCTGATGAAAAGTTTCCCCGAAGTAAAAGTAATTCTGTGCAGAAATTGCTTATCGTATAAAATGGAGGGGCGATGGCGTGCTCCTCCTTCAGAGGTTTCCAGCGTCGAGGATTTAATATTATATGTTGTTACAAAAAGAGTTTCTCAAAGTATTAAAAAGAAAAGCTACAAAGTAATGGAAGCCTATCTAGAAAGGGGAAAAAGGGAATTTACCGCTGTCCTTAAAATAAAAGGGAAAATTCATCCTTCAATCACTAAATCCTATACTGAGGAATATAAAATCCCTCTAGTGGTTACGTTTGCCTTATGCCCAACATGCATGGATTTCAGAGGAAAAGTTGAAAGAGCAATTGTCCAGATCAGAGCCAAGAATAGACCATTAACTACCGAAGAATACAAGTCAATTAAAACTCTTATAAACAACGTGATAGCTAGAATATCAAAAGATTCTAGAGAGATTATCCCTATTGAAGTTAAGGGAGATAAGTACATCGATATAACGTTTTCTTCACAAAAAGCCGCAAGAAAAATTGCTTCAGAACTTCAGAAAAGCTTTCCATTTAAAAGAAAAGATACTCAGAAAGTTATCGGGATCTCCGGCACAGGCCTGCCTAAAACTAAAACGACTATAAGATTAATGCTCCCCGAGTTTAAAATAGGAGATATTGTAAATCTCTCGGGTAAATTATATAAAGTTCTAAGCTTTGAAAAGGGAAGAATTAAGCTTTTATCTTTAAATAACTACAGAGAATCTAGTTTCTCCGTGAGAAACGCATTCTCCAGAGCTAAGGTGGCGGCTCGAGAAGAAGACATTAAAAAAGTTTTAGTGGTTTCGATAACTCCTCCCTATATTCAGTTCATGGATTTAGAGGATTATAGTATATATGAAGAAAAATTCGATCAAATACCGCTGTGGATAAAGGAGGGAGAAACTGTTGGCGTAGTGAAAGTAGGCAACAAATCCTTCCTTGTACCTATAGAGACTTAAGTTATGCTACGCCTTCACCACGGTATTCTCCGTAGTATCCCTCTCGAACCATTTGAGAAAGCTTGAAAAAACATAGCTGGAGAACTCTGCAATTCCTCTTCAGAAATATTCCACTACTGTTGAATACTACGAGTAAACCTACGCCTCTACCAACATATCCCGGATCCCAAACCGCCGAGAATATCGTCGCTCCCATTCTGAGAAGCGACGACCTCGGTCTGCCTATAGCTAGAAGATCTAATGGAAGATGAATTATCTCGTTATACTGTACTATATAGCAACCCAGAGGCAGGAAAATCCAGTCTTCTTCGTCAAAATCCATTGGAACCCATTCAGGGATTTTTCTTTCTTTATTAGTAAAATCGAGTCTTCCTGCGCCATTTATTCGATAAATCTTTCTCACGGTTAGGTCTATGCCAGCTGGCTGAAGTTGTTTATTTAAGTCTATAAAGTCTTTTACTAGAGGAGGAGAAGAATTAATTCTTTCCAGTATCTCGTTCTTAGTCAGTATCATAATATTAGCCTTAACGAGGATCATGATAAAGCTAACATATGAAATAGAAATATTTGAGACTGTGAGTATCAGATTCTGATAAAAATGAAAACTTCACGAAGAGTAAATGTACTTGAATACTTGATTAGGGAATTTGTGCCAATAGCGAAGCAGTTAGAAGCTAAGGGTAAAAAAATTTTATATTTAAACATCGGGGATCCGTTAAGATACGATTTTAAAACACCAAAATATATAAGGGATGCTTTAAAAGATGCCGTTGATAAGGGTTATAATTACTATTCAAGAGCACGAGGCATAGATGAACTTCTAGAGGCTATAGTAGAGAAAGAGCGTAAAGTAAACAATGTCCCCATATCTCCCGACAGAGTTGTGGTTACAACAGGAGTTTCCGAAGCTATAAACTTCGTAATAGCCGCTCTCGTAGAGCCGGGCGATAAAGTACTATTGCCCAGTCCCACATATCCGCTCTATGCTAATTTCACAAAGTTCTACGATGGACAGCCCGTATTTTATAAGCTAGATGAAAAGAATGGGTGGATGCCCGATCTAGATGACATAAGGTCCAAAATAGATGGAAAAACAAAAATGCTTATCATCATAAATCCCAATAACCCGACTGGTGGAGTTTACGAGAAAAATATTCTAATGGGTCTGTTAGACCTAGCTGCTGAACACAATCTGGTAATAGTTAGCGATGAAATTTACGATAGAATAATTTTTGAAGGAGAATTCTACAGCACGGCATCGCTATCAAAAGATACCGTAGTAGTAGGATTGAACGGCTTTTCGAAAACTTATCTAATGACTGGGTGGCGGCTAGGCTATGTATATGTCCACGATCCAACCGATAGCGTGGGTCAGGAAATCTACAATGCAATAGTCAAAATGGCTATGAATAGACTATGCGCCCCCACACCTATACAGGTGGCAGCAGCAAAAGCTCTTCGAGGTCCACAGAAACATATAGCAAACTTTATTCTTAAACTGAAGGAAAGAAGAGACGCGGTAATGAAGATTATAGAAGGTAGTGGGTGTCTTTCAGCAGTTAAACCTAAAGGCGCTTTCTATGTATTTCCTAAAATAGAATGTAAAGGCGATTGGAAAGATGATAAAGAATTTGCCTATAAACTCTTAATAGAAGAAGGAGTGCTCATCGTCCCTGGAAGCGGATTTTATGCCGGAGACCGTAATCACTTTAGGTCAGTAATACTGCCTCCCATTGAAATATTAGAGGAAGCTTTTGAAAAAATCATTAACTTTATAGAGAAGTACAAAGTTAGCTAAAGACCTCTCTGACTATTGAAACTAATTTCCTAACTCTTTCACCCTCCACTGGATTTTCAGTAACACCCTCTTTCTTAAAATAAGTCCCTACTATAACTCCATCTGCTATAGATAAAAGCTCTATCACGTTTTGGGGATTAACCCCGCTCCCCACGATAATGGGAACCTCCCCTATAACTCTTTTAGCCCTACGTAGAACTTTAGGCTCCACGGGACTTCCCGTCTCAGGACCTGTAATTATCACAGCATCAGCGAGACCCCTATAGCCCGCGTTTTTAACGGCCTCTTCTATACTCAAGTTAACTAGCGGCTTTCCATGCTTTACCAGTACATCGGCGAAGACGTAAACACGGGTATTCAACCTCTTCCTATAGTTTAAAAGCCTCCAAGCAATGGGCTCTATAACTCCCTGATCCGTCACCACAGTATCCGTATAGACGTTAACTCTAATGAATTCACAACCAGTCACATAGGCCAGCGCCATGGCACTCAACGCATCATTTCTAAGCACGTTAACCCCTACAGGAACCTTAGAAAACTCGACTATTTTACTTAGTATAATAGCCATTAAGGCAAATCCTTCACGTGGAATTCTACTCTTCGTAAAAGGTTTATCCCCAAAATTCTCGATAATCAACCCATCCACACCGTTTTCAATCAGAGATACGGCATCCTTTAACGCACGTTCAACAATATAACGCATATCTCCTTTATAGAGCGGAGACCCGGGAAGAGGAGGTAGATGTACAACCCCTATAACAGGCTTTTGCACGCCGAATAACTTCTCTAAATTCACCATAAATACTCAATTTATATTCGTTAATATTAGCTTTAGTTATTAACGAATAATTTAAATCCCTAAAACACAGTATAAACCTGAGGGCCGGGGTGCCCGAGTGGCCAGGGGACGGGCTGCAGTGGAAACATAAGTGGAAACCCGTTTTACCCGGGTTCGAGTCCCGGCCCCGGCTTCGACATCCTTATTAAACTCCTTACGTTTTTAAAAAAATTAGATGTATGATGTCCGGAGCGTTTAGGCCCCGTGGAGGCTCCGGGCAGAGGTGGGGGGCGGGTGGATTTAGCGTTCAGCGTACTAGTGTAAGATGAAAAGTGTAAAGTGGGTGGCCGCGGGCGCCCGGGCAGCCCCCTCTTTGACCTGTGGCTGGGTTGGGAGGATGGGGTTGTCTGGGTGTCCGCGGTCGTCACTGGTGTTGATAGTAATCTGCCTTGTCTTGGAGTTGCTTTTATAGCTGGTGAGGTTGGGGCGGCCGCCGAAGTCTTAAAGGCGTGTAGTAGCGCGGGAGTTGAGCTTGGCGATTCTATTTATTTGAGGGGGATTTGTACTGTCGCGGTTGTGGAGCTTCCTTGGTATAGGAGCTTTATTGACTTCGTGGAGCCTAGGGTTAAGGCTTATCTCAGTAGGTATCTTGGGGATTTTAAAAGGTTTAAAGGATTGGACTTGGAGTGGAGGAAGGTTAACTTTGCCGTTCCCGAGGCTGGATTGTTGAGGAGTAGGCTTCGCCTTTGTCGGCTTCCGGCGACTGTGGCTGAGGATTTGGAGTGTTTGGTTTTGAGCTGGAATAGGGAGTATCAAAGGAGGTATAATTGGTCTTTTAAGGTTGCCGTTGGCAAGGTCTGTAGGGCGGTATCGCTGTTATCTAGGAAAAATGTCGTGTTGGTTAAGCTTGAAAATTTGAGAGGTATTAAGCGTAGAAACATTGCTTATCTTAAACGCTGGTCTTGGACCCGACTTGTCAAGCTAGTGCTGGGCTGTACGCCGGAGAGGGTTGGAGTTGCGCTGGTGGATCCAAGCTACACCTCTAGCAGGTGTCCAATCTGTAGAGGGTGGTTGAAGAGGAAGACGTATAGAGTGCTGGTCTGCGTAGACTGTGGAAAGGAATGGCATAGAGACGTGGCGGCCGCCGTGAACATAGCCTTAGCAGAGCCTAGAAGGATGCTTAGAACCCCGCGTTCTCCCTAATGATCTCACAAATCCGGGGGAGGGGAGAAAGGCGGGGGTGAAAGCAAGTCTTAGCATACGAGCGCTGAAGATGACCAGCGCCCGAATCCTTAGAGATTCGGGCCCACAGCCGTCTCATCCCGGCTTTCGTTGACCCGCCCTCTGTGCCTCCCCCGGTGTTATTTACCTCGGCGGGGTATTTAAGCGCTTCGGACATCATACATCGACACCTCCTTGGGGTGGTTTGATGGTTTTTAGGAGGAGGGATGCTTGGGAGGAGTTTAAGAGGATTATGTTGGAGGAGAATATGGAGGATTTTCGGAGTTTTATTCGCGATTTTCCTGAGTTTTGTGCTCGTCTATTGTCTGTTTTGAATTCTCTGCAGAATAGGCTGAATGTGATTGAGGATAGAGTTTCTGTGCTTGGAAGGGAAGTGGAGTCTCTGGGTTTTTCTGTTAAAGATTTCTCTGATAATCTAGAGGGTTTATCTTCTCAAGTTGAAAAATTGGCTGGAGTTGAAGCCGAGAACTTTAAGAAGTTATCTTCGGATATTAGGCATTTATCGGCCAGGGTGTCCGAGCTGGATAAAAATTTTAAAGAGAGTAGGGAGGCTAGAGTGGCTAGCGTTGATGCTGGGGCTGTGGCTTTTTTGGCTAGTTTGGTTTTGAAGCTTAGGTCGGCTGGTCTTTTGGCTTTTGCTTTGTCGATTTCTAGGGAGAGTAGAGTTGACTGGGAGTATGTGAGGAGGAAGAGGATAACTGTCAGGG
>JALURF010000013.1 GCA_027017165.1 Thermofilaceae archaeon | reverse complement strand
GCCTTCTTTCATCCAAGCAAGTGTCTCCTTGTGTACGCTAATAAGTCTATAAAATCTACAATGAAATTCTTGTTGAAAAATGGGTCTTCTATAGTTTTCGTATACTCTCGTAATAGGTATAAGGGGTCTATTGAAATTTTAGATTTGCTAGGAGAATTGATAGCCGAGGAGATATTGGAAAAAGTGTGTCTAGGCGATGACAGCTATTTCTTACATGCCTCCATTTCAGAGCTAAATCCTAGTAAAAAATCAGCGGTTGAGATCGAGAATATTGGTAGGGGTAAGTTAGTTGCTATTCTGGCAAAATTTGGACACATCGCTATACTAAAGAACGATGGGCTTTATAGAGCTATTGACGATAAAAACTTATTGTTATACACGGTGAATATTCTAATGGCCAGGTCCAGATGACCTACGATTTCATCGTAGACTCTATGCTAGGAAAAACGGCGAAGTGGCTAAGAGTTTTGGGATACAGCGTATACTACAATGCCGATAGTGAAGATAATCATCTTATAGATTTGGCCAGAAAATATAGCGCTGAGCTAATTACGCGTGATAAAAAGCTTTTCTATAAGGCATTAAAAGAAGGAGTGAAAGCTGTTCTCGTAACGGGTGTTTCTAACAAGGAGGTGTTGAAAGAGTTAAGAAACGAGTTAAACATAAGGCTTTTCATAGATATAGATAAAACTAGATGTCCTAAGTGTAACGGCTTGTTGCGTAAAATGTCGAGAGAGCGGATTAAAGAAAAAGTACCTCTAGGAGTGTGGGAGAGCTACAAGGTATTTTTTGTGTGTAAAGAGTGCGGAGCCATATATTGGATGGGAAAACATTTTAAATCGATGAAGGAAATACTAGACAGTATTAGGGGTGATTAATTGTCGACAAATTATCTATAGAGGAGGGGAGATTTTTAGTAAAACTGGCTAGAAAGACCGTAGAAGAATACTTTAAAAGTTATGAGGAGTACAAGCCTCCGAGCGATACCCCGCCGATTCTCTACGAGAAGAGGGGAGTGTTTGTAACTTTGGAGAAAATAGTAGTTCAACCTGATGGGATGAGGAAGAGGGTATTAAGGGGATGTATAGGATATCCAGAACCGGTACTCCCTCTAGTGGAAGCTACTATTAGAGCGGCCCTAGACGCGGCATTTCATGATCCGCGTTTCCCGCCTTTAGTGGAGAACGAGCTACAGAGTATAATATTCGAAGTGAGCGTACTAACAAAACCTAAACTTCTAAACGTCAGCGATCCTAGAGAGCTTCCTCGTCATATAAAGGTAGGAGTTCACGGATTAATAGTGGAGAGAGGCTTTTTCAAGGGACTACTTTTACCACAAGTCGCGGTAGAGTACGAGTGGTCTGAAGAAAAGTTCCTAGACCAGGCCTGTATTAAAGCGGGACTTCCGGCTCGCGCTTGGATGATGCCGGGGACTAAGGTATACACTTTTGAAGCTCAGATATTTGCAGAGTTAGAGCCTGAAGGAGAGATTATAGAGCGCAAACTAGGCTTAGTGTAAACGTAAAACTAATTATAGGTATAAGCGATAGAATAGATGAGGCTAAGGTGTAAAAATTGAGGACAATACAGCTGTTCATATGCAGAGACTCCAGATCTAAACAACTACTAGATGATTTAAGGGAGTTAACAAAGCCTTTTAAAGATAAAATAGACCTTAAAGTCCATCTCATTCATATAAATAATCCAGAGGATTTCCCCAACTTTCTAGAGACAATGGAGGAACTTTTCGGCGGCATATCAACTTTAACATTTAGGAAATATGGGATAAAGAGCATACCAGCGATAGTAATAGACGATCGGAAAGTTCTAGAGGGCAGATACCCCTCCCGTCAAGAACTCTACGAAATACTTGCAGATGAGGGTATCACCTTAGAGGAGAGGAAGCCAATACAGCCAATTAAACCTGTTGAAGAATTTAAGCCAGTTGAGGAATCATCAGTAAGTAGAGTTGAACGCTATACACCGCCGGAATTCCCATCAGAGATAGAATTTCCTCCTCCTATGGAAGAGCCTAAGTTTGAAGAGCCTCCATTTTCTCTAGAAAAACCCGAAGAAATAACCATAGAAGAAAAAATAGAAGAGGAGAAAGTTTCTAAACCAGTGATAGAAGAGGTACCACCTCCTCCTCCAATTCCAAAACCTGAGGCTAGAAAGGCTAAGAGAACTTGTACTACTTGTGTATTTTATAATGAAGCTGCCAAAAGATGTGCTATGTTGGGGAGAATTGTAGAAGACCCCTTAAATCCTCCGTGTTCATGGTAATATTACGAAGAAAATTTTAAATTTTCTTAAGTATAGGTGTCTGGGGGTCACTATGGAGGCGTACATCCTATCGTTTAAAAGGGGAGGAGGAAGTCAACGCGAATGGTACGCGATACTGGAGATTCCTAACGTCGATACGGCAAGCAAAGCGGCGTCTTTCATAGGTAGGAAAGTTGTATTAAGCTTATCAGAGAAGAAGTCATTTAGAGGGAAGATAATTAAAATTCACGGACGTAAAGGACGTCTCTTAGCTAGGTTTAGGAAGCCTCTCCCTGGTCAGGCTTTAGGAATTAAAGTAAAAATCTTGTAGTTTATTTAAAAAGAAACAGTTAAATCGCTCATTTTAAACTTCTATCTTGGGAGAAGATGGACTTAGAATACTCATTTCTGGCAGATACCTACGAAAAAATAGAAGCCACGACTAGCAGGACTGCGATGACTGATTATCTAGTAGTGCTCTTTAGCAAGACTCCGCCGGAAGTTATAGATAAAGTAGTTTACCTAACTCAGGGAAAGCTCTACCCAGACTACGTAGGTGTTGAACTCGGAATAGCGGAGAAGTTAGCTATGCGAGCACTGGCCACAGCGGTAGGTGTAAGCGTGAAGGTGGTAGAGAATGAGTATAAAAAACTGGGAGATATAGGCTTAGTGGCAGAGAAACTACTTAGTAAATATAAACCAGTATCTATAACGCGCTTCTTCGAAGGAGTAGAAATTGCTAGAAAGCTTACAGTATCGGTTGTTTACGGAAAACTCGAGAAAATAGCAAAAGCTACCGGCGAAGGGTCTCAAGATCTTAAAATCTCTCTTTTGGCTAGCATATTAAAAGATGCGTCTCCTAAAGAAGCTAAGTACATACTAAGAACGGTGACTGGCAGGCTCAGGCTAGGGATAGCCGATATGACCATACTAGATGCTTTAGCCATAGCTTTCACGGGATCTAAATCGGCGAGAGACGTGATAGAGAGGGCTTATAATGTCCACCCCGATCTAGGCTATATAGCTAAAAAATTAGCTTTAGAAGGGCTTGAAGGAGTTAGAAAGATTAAGATTAAAGTGGGTATACCCATACAGCCGATGCTCGCCGAACGGCTAAGCAATCCCAAAGAGATACTTAGCAAGTTAGGCGGCAAGTGCGTCGTCGAGTATAAGTATGATGGAGAGAGAATTCAAGCTCATAAAGATGGAGATAAAATAGTTCTATTCAGCAGGCGCTTGGAAAACATAACCCACCATTATCCAGATGTAGTAGATATGGTTAAAAAGCATGTTAAAGCTAAAGAGGCTATAGTGGAGGGCGAGTGCGTAGCGGTAAACCCTGATACCGGGGAAATGTTGCCTTTTCAAGAATTAATGCATAGGAGGAGAAAATATGGAGTTAAGGAAGCGATGGAGATGTATCCTGTACATTTCTTCCTCTTCGACCTACTATACTTAGATGGCATAGAGTACATCTCAAAACCGTATCCGGAGAGAAGGAAGAAGCTAGAGGAAGTAGTTGAAGAAACCGATTACATATCCTTAGCCGAAGCCCGTATAGTAGACGACCCACTAGAGCTTGATAAATTCTTTGAACAAGCTATAAGCGACGGATGTGAGGGTATAATGTGTAAATCCATATCCTCTGACTCCATATACCAAATGGGCGCTAGAGGATGGCTCTGGATAAAATATAAGAGAGACTACAGGTACGAGATGACAGATACAGTTGACCTAGTTATCGTGGGGGCTTTCTACGGCAGGGGAAAGAGAGCCGGGACCTATGGGGCTCTTCTTATGGCTGCTTATAACCCGGAGAAAGACGTGTTCGAAACAGTATGTAAAGTTGGTAGCGGCTTTACAGACGAAGATTTAGCAAAACTTCCAGAATTGCTGGCCCCATACAAGATAGATCATAAACATCCCCGAGTATTATCCAAACTGGAAGCGGATGTATGGTTTGTCCCAGCGGTAGTGCTGGAGATTATAGGGGCCGAAATTACGTTAAGCCCGCTTCATACGTGTGCTTTTGGAAAAATTAGAGAAGAAGCAGGATTAGCCATCAGATTCCCTCGATTTACCGGCCGTTATAGATTTGATAAAAAAGCAGAACAGGCTACAACTACTAAGGAACTCATTGAAATGTATAAGTCTCAGAAGAAAACTGCTAGCTAGGATATTCTTTCTCGTACATCCTAGCCAGAGTCCACCTTATAGCTCCACGAAGCTCTTCCAACCGTCTCCTATCTCTATAATTTCGTATAACTAATTCTTTTAGAACATCGTCTTCTGTTTTTATCTCATAGTCAATTACGAGGTCGGGATCTAGCGACCCCTCCTGTACTTTTTCTTCATCGCTACTCCTCATCTCCAAGAGTAGCCTATTCAAAAGGAAATGTCTGAAAGGAGGAGTTGATACGTGAAGCTTGATTAACGGCTTAACCACTAAGTAGTTCTTGTATACAATCATTTTAGCTAATTTTTCTCCAGTTCTAGCGGTAAAAGTGTGCTCTGCAATAGGCTTTTCCAATACTTCACGTTCTAGAGCTGGGCGTTCCTCTACTTCTACTCTTTTAAGCTCAGAAGCTGGAACAAAACTCTCCTTTGACAATACTTCGTCGATAAAATGGACTAAGGCTTTAAGCTCGGAGAGCTCTTGCTCAAGTTCGGAAATTCTTTTTTCAATTCTCGCCTTAAGAGAAGCTAAAAGCTTAAGCCTTGATTCACTCACTATCCCACACGCTATTACTACACCGCGTATTAATTAAAGTTATTCTCAACAAAATTTTATTTAACAAAGATATCATAGACAATTGGTATGAGGGTGAAATTGGCGATATTCGACCTAGATCAAACATTAATAGATACTCTGTCCCGCTTCTATAGAGTGTTTAATAAAACGCTTAAAATGTATGGATTGCCGGAGGTTGACTGGAGAAATTTTATCGACCGGTACAAAAAAGATGATTTAGACGCGCTAATTTCGCCTCCAACCCTAGTAGAGGATTTCTGGGATACTTTCTTGAGAATATACGATGAAGAGCGCTTTGAAGATGATAAGATAATTGATGGAGTCATGAAATGTTTATCATTTTTAAAAAATGCGGGGATAAGAGTGGTGGTGGTTACGGGGCGTAAATCTTCGAGAGAAAGAGTATGGGAAAACTTGAGACATCACGGCTTAGATCGCTATATTGACGAAGTTTATACGGCGGAGAATCTGAAAAATCATGAATTTAGGTTTTCCAAAAAAGAGTTAATAATCGATATCATGAAAAAATACGGTGTTTCACCGAGCGAGGTGATATTCGTAGGAGATTATAAATATGATATGATGAGCGGGAAAAAAGCTGGCGTCTTTACCATCGGAGTGTTAACGGGATATGAAAGTAGAGAAACGTTATTAAAATACGGGGCTGACGTCGTCGTAGAAAGCGTCGCCTCTATACCAGAGTACCTAAAAAAGGTGGAGTGTGAGAAAGGTGTTTCTAGCAATAGGTAATATAAACTATGACTACCTACTATACTCCAAGGATTCTCCTAGAATTGATAGCAGAATTGAAGCTTACAAATTTCTAATTGAAGCGGGAGGTTCAGCTTGTAATTTTGCAGTTGCTGTAGTGAAACTAGGTGTAAAATGTAGAGTATTAGGGTGTATAGGCAGGGATGGAGAGTGGTTGATAAATAGGCTAAGAAAGAGGGGGGTTGATACATCAGAGATTATCTGGGTGGAAGAAGAGGTTAGCGGGCGGGTTTTTATAATAGTCGACGAAACGGGTAATAGGACGATGATAGCTTATAAGGGAGCAAATAGCCATCTTAAACCCGAAATTGTTGAAAACATAGAGATAGAGGTTTATGATCATATTCATTTAAGTGGGTGTGGGGTAAACATAGTAAAGAAGATAATAAATCTTAGAGATAAGGATAAACCCACTTTATCCTACGATCCCGGTTCTACTCTAGTGAAAAAAGATCCTCGAGGAATAATGGAAGTTTTAAGAAGTCTAGACTATTTGTTTGTGAATAAAGAAGAGTTTTATCATCTGCTAGAGAAAAATTCTATCGAAGATCCGAAGAAAATCTTTGAGAACTCGGAAAAAATCAAATATATTTTTGTAAAACAAGGAAGTGTAGGCTCTACTGCGATTTCTAGAGAGGATAGTATTTTCTGTCCTGCTTTTAAAGTCGAAGTAGTGGATACGACGGGAGCTGGAGACGCCTTTAACGCAGGGGTTTTAGTGGGTTTAAAAAGAGGTTTAGACATTAAGGAGTCTCTCTTACTTGGAAACGCTGTAGCTGCGTTAAAGATTACAAAGGAAGG
>JALURF010000012.1 GCA_027017165.1 Thermofilaceae archaeon | reverse complement strand
GCGATATCATCGACAAAGTCGGAGTTGTAGGGCCCGACGGAGTAAAATTATTGGTTATGGGAACAGTGAGAACCGGAGGTTCTGGCTGTCTTTGTCCCGAGAACGCCTTCTTGAGAGCGTTGCTATCGCACTTGATCCTAGGCCGGAAAGACGTCGTCATTTTAGATATGGTAGCTGGCTTAGAGCATTTAGGCAGAGGCACCGCGAGAGGCGTAGACATAATGCTGTGCGTCGTTGAGCCTAGTATAAAAGCCGTAGAAACCGCTAAGAGGGTATATAAGCTTGCAAAGGAAATTGAAGTTAAAAGAATAGCAGTTGTAGGAAATAAGGTTATGTCGGAGAAAGATGAAGAATTCATTAGGAAAAATTTAGAAAAAGATTTGAAAATATTAGGTTTTATACCTTTTGATTCTTCAGTAGTTAAGGCCGACATGTTGGGCATAGCGCTTATAGATTACAATCCCTCGTCTCCAGTAATAGAAAGTATATCTGAATTAAAGAATAGGATACTAGACATTTTGAGCTAGCTATTTTTTTACATAGCGCTAAAAAATGTTAACATCATATAGCATTATGCGTCGTGAATGTTAAAATTATTAACCTAGTATAAAAGGTATTCTAGTAAAATTTATATATTAAAATTTTTCTATCATAATCGGGAGAATTATGAAAGGGGTTTCTAAAATAGCTGTAGTTATTATCATTATTGCTATACTCGTCGGGGCCCTGGCGGTATACTTCTTCATGGCCCCAGCCCCGAAAGAAGAAGTTGTAACCATAAGAGTCGCCGCACCAGCTGGTTATCATGCAGAATCTATAAAAGCCGCGTTAGAATTCTGGGAGCAGGAATACCCGAATATTAAAGTTGAACTATCAACTTTTGGATACCACGATCTATATGAAAAAATAGTTCTTAGCATGCGAGAAGCCAAAGCAGTTTATGATGTTATACAGATCGACGATCCTTGGATGCCAGAGTTTGGGGAAGCTGGCTGGCTCGCAAACTTAGATGAACTCGCTAAACAATATGGTTTTGAAATAGATTATGACGATTTCGTAGATACCGCATTATGGGTCGGTAGACACCCCTACAAGACTGGTCCTCAACTAGCGCTCCCGGTATGTGGTAACGTTGAACTGACTGCTTATCGAAGAGATCTCTTCGAGAAATACGGTATACCTCATCCTCCGAAAACATGGTCTGAAGTACTAGCAGCGGCAAAGATTATTAGCGAAAATGAGCCCGGAGTCTACGGCACAGTAATGAGAGGCATGAGGGGCAATCCTATAGTATCCAACTTCCTTCCAGTACTTTGGGCTTTTGGAGGCAGAATTATCGACGATGAAGGTAATGCTGTGGTGAATAGCCCTGAAGCTGTTGAGGCATTGAAGATGTGGCTCGAGTTAGCTAAGTACGCGCCACCCGGCATAGAGAGCTTCTCCTCGGACGAGGTTAAGGCTTACCTATACTCAGGAAAAGCTGCAATAGCTACAGAAGTATGGCCTGGATGGGTCGGTAAATTAGACGATCCATCGGTATCACAAGTAGTCGGAAAAGTTGAAGTATGCGTACCTCCTGGAGAAAAAACAAGCCCAGCGCCTATGATAGGAGTTTGGTTATTAGGGATTCCCTACAACTCCGAGCATAAGAAGGAAGCCCTCCAGTTTATCCTATTCCTAACGAGTAAGAGAATACAGAAATTAAAAGCGCTATACACCGGTTATCCACCTACGAGGAAGAGCGTTTATGAAGACGAGACTGTCGTAAAGAAATATAGGTGGTATCCAGTACAGTTAGAGGCTTTAATGGCTTCGCGCCCGAGACCTAGAATAGCTCAGTGGGCAAAAGTTGAATCTATACTTGGCCTCTACCTATCTAAAGCGCTAATAGGCGAGATGACTCCTGAGGAAGCCTTAAATGCAGCTAATAAAGAAATAGCCGAGGTTTTGAAGGGATAGGGAAACTTTAAGGGTGTCGAAGTTGCGCCGAAGAGAAAAATACCTATCTCTTTTCTTTCTTCTTCCTTCCTTACTTATTTACGCTCTTCTAATAATATATCCTCTTTACGAAACTTTTCATCTTTCATTCTACAAGTTTAGGTATATTGAAAGGAAGATAGAATTCGTGGGATTAAGAAACTATGAAAAACTACTTAGCTATGAATTATTTCAAAAAGCGATAATCAACACGCTAGTATTCGACTTTATGGCTACTTCACTACAGCTTCTCACCGGATTCGCTCTAGCTTTAATATTCAGCAGATCATTTAAATTTAGATCTATATTCCTGCCTCTAGCCATACTGCCCATGGTGATGCCAGCCGCAGTAGTTTGTTCTATTTGGAAGTTAATGTTTGACTACAGGTTTGGAATATTAAACAATATCTTGGCTAGTGTCGGTCTGCCGCGTCTCGAATGGCTTACAGATCCTCGTCTAGCGATGATTTCGATGGTTATAGTGGATACGTGGCAGTATACACCGTTTGTCTTTCTAGTCCTCCTAGCTGGTTTACAGTCTATACCTAGAGAACTGTACGAGGCGGCTATGGTTGATGGGGCCTCAAGATTCGATATATTTAAAAACATAACTTTGCCACTTTTAATGCCACATATTAAGATTGTAGTCCTCCTTAGGATCATAGATACTTTTAAAATATTCACTAAACCCGCGTTACTCACAGGTGGAGGTCCAGGAGATGCCACCGAGACGCTTACCCTCTTTTTCTACAAAGAAGCCTTCAGGTTTTTCGAATTAGGCATCGGCGCCACCGTATCCGTTATCATGACGATCATAGTGGGCATATTAAGCCTAATCTATATAAAGAGGGTTAGACTATGAGGCTAATCCAGATAGCTGAGAAAATAGTATTTTATGCGATACTAGCAGTCGTGATGGTTGCAATACTATTTCCAATATATTGGATGGCAGTGACGTCGATTAAAATTGAAAGAGATGTTATAACAGACGTTCCTGTTTTACTGCCGACCTATATTACGCTAGAGCATTATGAAGATGTATTAATTGAACAGAATTTCACGAGATATATAGTCAATACATTTATAGTCTCGACAATCGCTATAGGAATTTCGCTGTTTGCTGGCTCGCTGGCTGCGTATGCCCTAACTAGACTTGGCTTACCAGCTAATCTAGATAATGTGTTTCTTTTCATAACGCTACTCGTTAGAATGCTACCTACGGGAGCCTTCGTGATACCTCTATACCTCATTTTGGATAGCCTAGGTTTAATAAATACGCTAATAGGCTTGGCGATAGCATACCAGATATACATATTACCGCTAAGCATATGGCTATTACTGGGCTTCTTTAGATCCGTACCTATAGAAGTTGAAGAAGCAGGACTAGTTGACGGCGCGTCCAGACTTACAGTCTTTAGGATGATAGTACTACCCTTAGTTATGCCCGGCTTAATAGCAACTATGATTGTGGATTTTATGACTATTTGGAATGAATATTTCTATGCCCTTATTTTCCTAACAGCGCCCGATGTTATGACCGTATCAGTGGTAATAGGCGGGTATTTGACGGAATATGGAACGTTATGGGGTCAGTTGTGCGCAGCAGGGCTTATATCCTCGCTGCCAATATTGATTTTAGCTTCTTACATCCAGAGATATATCATCGAGAGTTTCGGGTACTCGGGAATAGTAAGGTAATTATTTGTGAGGTATCAGCATTGTGAATAAAGTAAATCACTTCATCTTTGCCTTAAATCTTTGCCTGCTCTTCTTAGAACTGAACGTTCTTAATTTAGCCTATATAGCGATATTCTCGCTTACATTTGGAGTTCTATTAGATCTTGATCACAAATTCAATAAAAAAGCTCCATGGTATCATAGAAGAACTTGGATTCAAGAACCTCTCGGATTTATTTTTATTGGTTTGCCTTTAGCGCGCCTCTTAAGCCTAATTGATAAGAGCTTTTTTATCCTAGTTTCGATTCCGTATCTATCTCACATACTTTTAGATTACATATGCATCTTTGAGACCTACCCTCTAGCCCCATTTTTAAAAGTCAGGAAAAAAGAGGGAATCGGTATTTTTATTCCAGACGATCTATTTGTTAAATCCGAAAACTCGGAAAAATGGATTAAGAGAGTTAAAAGTAAAAGTATCAATGGAGTATCAGAAAATTATTTTACATTATTTAATCTAGTACTGTTAGTTATGATATTTATTTCTAAACTCTATAGCTAGGTAACGAAATACGGCGATTGACAATACTCTATCACTATTAATTATATTAAAGAAATATTAACTGTAGCGGGGGTAATAATTAACTTAGGAAAATTTTATCGCCTTTTGTTTTAAATTTTTCCCATAACTTCGCTATTTCTCCCGCATCTTCTAATTTTTTATTCTTATCTAAATCAGCCTGTATAAGCTCTAGAAAGCTACTTATCAACGGATGTTCTATAAGCTCTATCTTTTCCTCTCTAACACTTATTGATTTTATTAATACATTCTTGAGCTCCACGCTCACTCCTAGAACATCCATAAAAGTATAGCGTCCATCTCTATAAGCCACCTCTATAACGTCTTCGATTATTTTTTTAGAATCCGTTTCTTTGCTAATAAAAATTTTAAACTCGCACAATTTCTCCACCGAATAACACTAAAAGCCCGGCTTTTATATTAGTTAACCCCTGTTAAAAGGCCGGGTTAAAGAAATTACGTTAAGAAAATTTCTTCTTGACTATTATATCGATTATATCTTGAGGTTCAACGTCCTTCTTATATAGGTAGTCGGCTACTTTAACTCCTTTATCTAGGATGGTGAACCTATCGGCGACCTCGTAGACGTGGTATATGTTGTGCGATATCACGACTATTCCCAGCCCTTTCTTTTTCAGATCGTTTATATACTTGAGCACTTGTTCAGCCTCTTTAAACGAGAGAGCGGTTGTCGGCTCGTCTAAGATTAACAGTTTTGCTCCGAAATACACGGTTCTAGCTATGGCGATCGATTGCCTTTCTCCCCCCGACAATACGCCGACAGTTTCATCTACCGAGCGAACCCGTATCCCTATCTCTCTCAAGAAATCAGCGCTTAGTTTTTTCATCGTATTTTTATCTAGTATTTTGAATGGTCCTACCGATTTGACGAGCTCTTTGCCTAGGAAGAAGTTCCTCCATATGTTCATCGTATCTAACAACGCTAGGTCTTGATAAACCATCTCTATTCCCAGCTGACGAGCATCTTTAGGTGATTTAAACCTGACTTTTCTACCTTCGAAGTATATTTCGCCTCTGTCGGGCTGATAATACCCTATCATTATCTTAGCTAGCGTAGATTTGCCCGCGCCGTTATCCCCCACTAGTCCGACGCACTCGCCGGGGTAAACTTCGAAATCCACGTTGTTTAAAGCCACTACTGGGCCGAATCTCTTGTATATCTTTACTAGTTTCATTAAGGGTTCTTTCTCGGCTACCATCTTATGTGCTTCCCCCTTGTCATTTTATAGATTATAGCTGCGCCTATTAATATTACCCCGATGAATCCGCTATACCAGTAAGGCGGCGCTCCGGCCAACACTAACCCCACCCTGATCATGCCGACAATTAAAGCCCCCGCCGCTGCTCCAGCTATGCTTCCAATACCTCCTCTCAGCGAGCACCCGCCTATAACGCTAGCCGCGATGGCCTCTAATTCCAGTCCGATGCCAGCCGTGGGTTCTACTATTCTAAACCTAGCCAGCGCGATACACCCGGCTAATCCGGCTAGAGTCGCCGAGAGCACGAAGTTTATAAACTTCACCTTATTCGCGCTTACTCCGAGCGCTCTAGCAGTATCGGCTTGCCCTCCAGTCGCGTACGTCCAGTTTCCATACGGCGTCAGCGTCAATATTATGTGGAATATTGCAGCTATAGTCACGAACCATACCGCGTGTAGTCTAAGATCGCCTAATATCCTGCCAGCCAGAATATCCAGTATCGGATAATCCCCAGCGATTTTCACGGGAAAACCTCCTGTGGTGGCTAAGAGCAATCCTCTGAGAAACATCATCATACCTAGCGTCGTTATGAAGGATGGTATGGCGAACCTCAATGTTATGAAACCGTTTAATGCACCGATGCCCGCAGATACCAGCAAAGCAATTAGGAAAGCCAAGGTGGCGTCGACGCCGGACGTCACCAGCATAGCCATAGTCATTCCGGAAACCGCGAAGACCGAGCTGACGGAAAGGTCGAATTCTCCAGAAATCATTAAGAACGCGGCTCCCACGGCTATTATCCCTACTTCGGAGGAGATCGTGAGTATTCCGCCCCAAGTCTTTAACGTTAGGAATTCCTTGGATAATAATGAAAACAGCACTACAGTGAAGAAGAGGCTTATGAAAACTCCGAATTCGTTCATTTTAGTCAGCGGAGCCAGCTTGAGCCTTAAGCTGTAGATATGCTTCTCCTTCTCCATAATTAATTCCTCTCACTTTTATTTATTAAACCTAGTTCAAAAACTTTATTAAGGCTTATTTCTCTAATATCTTTCGGGACTAGATATGTCCACTGTTTCTAAAAACACGTTCATAACGGCGCTAATAGTTGTCGGAATTATCGGCCTGGTCCTCGGCTACCTCGTCGGCGCCGTACTCC
>JALURF010000011.1 GCA_027017165.1 Thermofilaceae archaeon | reverse complement strand
CTATAAATACGTATCAAGTATCGGATTAATAGAACTAGATATCGAAAATGTGATCAGCGGCAATGTTGAAACTCCTATCAAATCTCGAATCATCATCTGGCCTCAACAAATATGGGAGTTTCTGGGTTGCGAAGATCCGAGAGCATTTAGAGACGAAAATCTGTACTATATTCTGTATACTGGCAAAGGCTACCTTATAAAAAATGGAGGACACGTTAGAACTGACGTACTGGCACTAGCACAACTTGATGATTCTTGGCGGTTAGTAAATAAAGGATTTTTCTCGATTACAGATGGAAACGAGAGTTTCATTCCCAAATCTAATAAAGATAGCGCTTTTATCGAAGGCGAAAACGGAGAATATACTCTATTAACGAGACCCGAAATAGGCGAGAAGAGGATTTGTTGGAGAGGAAGAGCCAACGTAGATGAACTTAAGATATATGAAGATAGTCTAGAGCCTGTCTTAATTTATGAGAGTTGGGAATTAAAAGTCGGATGGTCTACAAATGTTGTAAAGTTATCGAGTAACGAATATTTGGTTGGATGGCATGGAGTACTAATTGAAGATTACTCGTATAAAAACGGATTAGCCCTAGTAGATAAAGAAGGTAATCTACTGGCTGTCAGCAATTATCTATTATCGCCTAAGGGGTTGATAGAGGAATATGGTGATAGACCATTAGTTATTTTCGGAGATGGCTTAGTGAAGTATAAAGAGTATATCCTATGGATAGGAGGAATAAGCGACTATGCTATAGCGATATTTGCAGCAGAGATAGACGATATAATGGAAAAACTAAACTGGATATAGTTTTTTACTTAATTTATCCGAGGAGTATATTATTTAGTAATACTAGTAATAACTCAAATGGAAATGCAATTCAAGATAAGGAGTGAAGATATTAGAGAAATCGCCTTAATGATCTTATTTCTACTGTATGGTAGATTAGGGAGAAGACAGATAAGTAGTTACCTAAATATCGGAGAGGGAGTCACGAAGAAAATGATAAGAAACCTCAGCAATCAAGGCTTAGTAGACGTTAAACGTGGAGGAGGGTCTTTAAGCGGAAAAGGCTTGGAAAATCTTCAAGATAAATTATCTAAATTTAAGATAATTTCCGTTAACGTCTTCGACGCAGAAGAAATATGCCCGAATTGTAAAGGCATAGGATTCCTCTTGAGAAATCTCCCTCCGCTTAGACTGATAGAAGTTAGAGATGAAGCCGTCAGGGGAGGGGCGAGAGGCGCGCTTATAATCAAAGTGAAAGAAGGAAAGTTGTTCCTCCCTCCAAACTTGGGGAATTTAAGAGATTACTTCCCTCTTCTAGCTAGAGAAATTGAAGAAAATTTTGAGATAAAAGAAGGCGATACTATAATTCTCGCTTTTTCAGAAAATATAGGCGAAGCTATAATCGGCGGCTTAAAAGCCTCTATACTAGCCTCCACATGTTATAGGTGACTTATATGAGAATATGTTCGCTTTTCTCAGGCGGAAAAGATAGCACGTATGCGCTTCACTGGGCATTACTTAAAGGCTTTCAAGTAGTTTGTCTCTTAACCTTACAGCCTAGGCGCGAAGATTCTTGGATGTTTCATAGACCGGGTGTTGAGCTAACAAAGTTACAGGCTAAAGCCTTGGATATACCTCTCATCTATACCTATACCAGTGGTGTTAAAGACAGAGAATTGGAAGATTTAAAGCATGGACTTAAAAAAGCCGTTAAAATGTATGATATTGAGGGTATAGTAACTGGCGCTCTTCTTTCAGATTATCAGCGTATGGCTATAAGCATGCTTTGCGAAGAACTTGGCTTAAAAACCTTCTCGCCATTGTGGAGGAAAAATCAAGAAGAATACATGAGAGCCCTAGTAAGAGAAGGCTTCAAATTCATAATAACGTCTATAAACACCTTCGGCCTCTCTAGCGATTTTATAGGCAAGATAATTTCTCACAGCGATGTTGAAAATATAATCGCGTTAGCCAGAAAATACGGTTTTAACCCGGCTTTTGAAGGAGGAGAAGCGGAAACTCTAGTTCTTGATGCACCACTGTTTAAAAAGAGCTTGAAAATAGAGGGAAGAGTCAGAAAAACGGGAGAATACTCCTATATCTTCGAAATCACAACTGCTGAATTAGTTGAAAAGGGAGAAGCCGAAGTTAAGAAACTCTAAACTATACTATAAAATTAGCGATAGATGCCTGGCCGGTTGATAATCCTCCATCACCCGGGGGGAGAGTTAGTGGTCTAACGATCTTCTTATCTCTCACGGCATCATAAACTCCTTTCATTATAATCTCATTGACAGCAGCCCCTCCCGAGACTATTACCATTTCAGCGTTATACTCCTTTAAAAACTCTCTAGCCGTACTTCCAAGAGCATATCCCAACCGATACTGAACAGTGAAAGCCAAATCTCTTCTACTGTCTTTTTTCATCCTTTCCAAAATCCCTAAAAATAAGTCTCCAGTCAAGATGACAGCTCCTTTACCATTGTTATTTACCTCAATAGTTAGATCGTCTAAGATCGAGCCTCCAAAAGCATAATCTTCCAGTTTTATCGCTGGTTCTCCCTCATAGGTCCTCGTATAGCAAACGCCCAAAAGCGCCGATACCGAATCCAGAAATCTGCCTATACTCGAAGTCCTTGGACTACTTGAGAGCTGGAATAAAATCATCTGTAATTCTTTTTCTCTATAAGGTAAACCTCTGTAGAGATCGAGTTTCTCAGCGTATTTTAGTGCATAGTCATTTCCCAGCTTTTCGGCGATAATTCCTAAAGCTATTCTAGAAGGATAGCGTGTAGCCCTATCTCCTCCAGGCATAGGTTGATACTCGAGATGCGCAAGGCGTACGTATTTTCCATACTCCACGTACATAACTTCACCTCCCCAAATATTTCCGTCAGCTCCATAACCTACTCCGTCTATAGCTATGCCTATAACCCCGCTCTCAGGCTTCAAGCCTAAAGAAGCCATTACAGAAGTTATATGCGCGTGGTGATGTTGAACTGTAACGTGCTCTCCGCCATGTTCTAGAGCCCACTCCTTTGCAAGTCTCGTAGTATCGTAAGCAGGATGCATATCGGATACAAAAACGGCGTTTTTTAAATCCAATTTATAGGATTTCACTAGAAAGCTTAGTGCCTCCTCTAAGTATTTTAAAACTTGGTAGTTTTCCATATCCCCGATATACTGAGTGGGTACTATATAGTGGTCAAAAGCGACGGCGCCTACGTTCGCGATTTGCGCACCCATAGCCACTACTACCCGGTCGAACTTAAATGGAGTTTTAATCCATTTAGGCGCATACCCCCTGCTCCGCCTGAGAAACATAGGCTCGTCGTTTGATAGCCTAACAACGCTGTCATCGGCTCTATTAACTATCTCCCTATCATGTACTAGAAAATAATCTACGAAGTCTTTAAGCTCTCTCAAAGCATCCTCTATAGTCTTGGATATGGGCAAGCCTTTTTTATTCCCGCTGGTCATTATGAGGTATTTATCCCTAGTCTCCTGTAGGAGTAGATAGTGTAAACCCGTATAGGGCAACATTATTCCAAGAGTAGACAAACCGGGCGCAACTAGAGGAGATACCGGGGTATCCTCTTTTTTAGGAATCAGTACTATGGGTTTCTGAGGAGAGATCAAGAGCTCAATATGAGATTTAGTTGGAGATGAAATTTTTCTGACCGTAGATAAATCGAGTGCCATTAGAGCAAAGGGTTTTTGAGGCCGTCTCTTTCTCTTCCTAAGCAGAGATACTATATCATCATCGCTCGCTAAAGCCGCTATGTGAAATCCTCCAAGCCCTTTTATCGCAATTATACCGCCTTCATCTACTATTTTAGCTGATTCAACAATAGGATCTTTTACATCGATTAACGCACCGCTCCTGTCCAACAGGAATACTTTAGGTCCGCATTTAGGACAGCTAATACCCTGAATATGATAGCGCCTTATGTTACTCGGGTCATGGTATTCTTTTGAACATTCCTCGCATAGGGGGAATTCTATCATCGAAGTATTCTCTCTATCATAAGGAACTTTTCTCATAACAGTAAACCTAGGACCGCACCACGCACAAGAATTAAACGGATAGCGGTACCACCTGCTAGAAGGATCTAAAATTTCTTTAAGACAATGATCACAAATGCCGATATCGGGCGGTATCATAGAATACTTAGATACAATATTCCCGCTTTTCAGAATTTTAAAACCATCATATCCAACGGGCCGTACCTCAACCACATCAATCTCGTCGAGTACTGCCGGGGGAGGCTTTTCATTCTCTAAATCATAAAGAAATCTCTCTAACGAATCTGACTCTCCCTCAATCCATATTTCGACTTCTGAGCCTCCTAGGTTTAAAACATAACCTTTCAAATGGTTCTTAACGGCTATTCTGTAGATAAATGGTCTAAATCCCACGCCTTGAACTATTCCTGAAACTCTTATCTTCAGCGCTTTCACACTGCACACCTGTTTATTTGACTAGCCCTGAAACAGTCGAGTTGGAAGGTATTACCATGTTGTTGAAAATTACACTCCCAGCTTTTATTAGTGATTCGCCGCCTATAACGACATTATCTCCTATGACACACCCCAATTTTTTCCTACCGGTATCCTCCAATTTGCCTTTTATCACCATTTTTACATTACTGCCGTTTTCGGATTCAGAGAGGACTCTTACTCCATTTTCTAAAACGCATCTTTCACCTATAATACTGTAATCCACTGAAACATAGTCTCCTATTCTAGAGCTTCTCATTATTATCGAGTTACTAATCCTAGAGAATTTCCCAATCTTAATGTTATCGTGGAGAGACACGTTGGGACCTATAGTGGAATAACGCCCTATCTCGACGTTTTCACCTATATAGACTGGCGGGATAACATTTACATCACAACTTACCTCACATTTAGGGACGGGAGGCAAATACCTGCGGAATAAACGTGCCTCCGCTTCGAGTAAATCCCAAGGCTTGCCTATATCCCGCCATTTTGACCGTTCAGTTCTATAAACGAAAACTCTACCCTGGAGAGCGAGCATTTGCAGCGCATCTGTCAGCTCTCTTTCACCTCTAACGGAGAAGCCGACCCTCTTTACCAAGTCTAGTATCTTAGGAGAGAAGACGTAGACACCGCCGTTTATCAAATTAGATGGTTCTTCCCCCCTCGGAGGTTTCTCCACTACTTTCTCCATGTACACGCCATTTCTAAGCTTAAGTACCCCGTAATCCCAAGGATTTTCCACTTGAACTCCCAATATTACAGCGTCGTAGCCTTCTTTCTCAAATATGCTAGCCATCTCTCTAAAATCTTTAGGGTCGATTATCACATCTCCATAGATTAAAAGAAAATCTTCATTACCGATGAAATCCCTAGCTGCATCTAAAGCCCCGGCAGTTCCATCGGGTTTATGCTGGAAAATAAAGTATAATCTAGAATCTAGATTAAGAGTCTTTAGATATGAAATTATCATATCGGCTTTATAATGTACCACAATGCCTATTTCCCGTGCCCCGGCATACTCAACGCTCTTAATTATCCAGTATATCAAGGGCTTACCAGCTATGGGTAATAGATGCTTAGGCCTATTAAGAGTTAACGGTCTTAGTCTAGTACCCTCGCCTGCGGCAAAGATGACAGCCTTTCTCGCCATTGTGTAACCTATTAAACATTTTCTTTTATACCTAACCGTTCTCCCGATCCGTAGTTTTATGTTTCAAACTGCGCGCGCGTCTGTCGATTAGTCATAGATAAGCCCGAGGATAAGGTATAGCTATTGTTACTTATGAGGAAGTTTAGGGAGGCTATCGAAATGGCTCACCACTTGCTTAAAAATGATATTGATACTAACGAGACTAAGAGAAGACTAACAAAATTCCTCTCGAATGCATGGTATGCGTACTCTGCGATAAGGAGAGCCAAGTTGTACCTTAATCAACCTTATCTTAAGTTGAGAAAACCTCAATTGTTCTCAGTTGGTAGTAGGGATGAAAAAGGTAATAGAAATATCAAAATCCGAGACGCAAGTGAAGTTTTAATTAAGATCCCTCATGCTGATGGTAAACACAGTTGGCTTAAAGGCAGAGTAATTTTTAGTAAGAAATATCTGCTCATAGTTAAGGAACTGACTACAAGTAATTATAATTATGGGTGTCAATAGTATTGAGGAATGAAGAGAAGTTGTTTTTACATCTTCACATACCGCTTGAATTATACGTTAGGTATACAAAGAAAAAAATCTAAAGCTAAACTCGTGAGTCATATTGCTGGCTTTGACTTCAATTCAGACAGAATCTGCATGGTTATCATAGATCATAACGGTATCATAAGAGATGTTAGGAATATACACTTCCCTGAAATCATATCTCATGGATTTCCTAAGGAGAAAGCTAAGACAGTTAGAAGGGAAGCTACTGCCAAACTAGTTAAGTACGCTAGAGATCACGGAGTAAAATACTATAGTTATTGAGAGATTATCTAAACCAAGAGAAAAATATCGAAAATGGCTTTAAGAGAGTTCATACAGCAAATGGAAATTCTTATTCCAAAGTCGATGGAGTATTAATCAAAGTTAATCTAGCATATTCGTCAGTAAGTGCAGGTATAATAGCGAAAGACTTGGGATTAGATATTCGCACAACATCAGCATACATAATAGCTCTAAGAGGACTCAGAAAGATGCAAAAAGCTACAAAATAACACAATTTCACGATGCAATTATTTCAACTCTCTAAATAGATATATCTATGACTACGTTATTTCTATGATGGCAAAAGGAAGGTTTTTTAAACATTCCACGGCTGTGGTCGAAGAGGGAGCCGAAATAGGAGAAGGAACTAGAATATGGCATTTCGCTCACATACGTAAAGGCGCTAAAATAGGTAAAAACTGTAATATAGGAAAAGATGTGTATGTTGATGTTGACGTAGTTATAGGTGATAACGTCAAAATTCAAAACGGGGTCTCCGTGTATAGGGGGGTTATTCTAGAAGACGACGTTTTTGTAGGCCCTCACGCGGTCTTCACCAATGATCTATACCCTAGATCTTTTTCAAGAAATTGGAAAATAATACCCACCAGGGTTAAAAGAGGCGCATCTATAGGAGCAAACGCGACGATAGTCTGCGGCGTTACCATAGGAGAGTACGCTATGGTAGGTGCCGGATCCGTAGTTACCAAAGATGTACCGCGTCATGGCCTAGTGTATGGCAATCCAGCTAGACTTAGAGGGTTTGTGTGTTTTTGTGGAAGACCGCTGAAGAAAATAATCTCTGAGAGCGAGGAAGAGGTAAAATACAAGTGTGAGTACTGCGGCGCTGAAATCTCAATAGATAGAACAGACTATGAGAAAGTACCGAAATAACCTATACTCCGGAAAGATTATAGGTTTTTAAGATATGTAAGGGACCGAAGTAGTATATACCAGCTTCTAAATCAGTTACATAAACCTCTACGTCATCCAAATCCACCATCTTTAAGAAAGGAGATAACAGATTTTCCCTATCAGTCATATTTATCTCCGTTCCACTCATCAAAAGCGAGAAAACCGGCAAAACATAAAACTTTTTATCCTCAAATTCTCCCTCAAGAAAACATTTGAATTTTACCTTTACACCAAGCTCATCTCTAAGTGATACCGCTGGATGCTCATGTCCCATAACCATCATTCTTACATCACGGCTATACAACTCCATATCAACATCTTTGTGCCCGTGGAAAAACAGCACATCCTCAACTTTATAAACCGGGTCGTAGAAAGGAACCTCCTTTTTCCTCAATATGGGTATTAAGAAGTTGTCGTGATTCCCCCTAACTACGATAACTTCTCTAACTTTCTCTTTTAAAAAATCGAGCAAGTCAAGAGTCTCAATCCACTCTTGTCTCAACGCGGTTCCAAATTCGTGTTTTACATCGCCTACAATTACAACTTTCTCCGGCTGAACCGCGTCTATCATACTATCTAATGCTTTCTTCATTTTAGGATACTGGCTTACCGGTATATGAATACCTTGAGCAGCTAAAGCTTCCTCATAGCCTATATGGAGGTCGGAAATAGCTAAAATACCCATATCTCTTAAATAAAGACCTAATCCTACTAGTTCAACACGTTTATCTAGTGACAGCCTATGTGTTACATTATCAATAAGCATTGTCAAATAAATAACATAGAGAATGTTATAAATCTACTAGTCCAGTAACATCCTTAAAAAGGAATTTAAATTTACCTCCATAGCGGCTATCGGAGCCTCTAAACCGAAAGCCGTGATAACCTCTGGATGCACTTCCCCTATAAGCCCTATTTCTTCCCCGTGTACGATTAGTTTTCCACTCCTACCCTCTATAAAACTCGGATGAGTAACCTCTACTACCTCATATTTTAATCCAAAACTTTCGAATAATGCTTTCGCGTAAACCATTATATCGGTTAGAGTCGTATTTTCAGACTGTACTACAGCGCATAAATGACGTTCAATTCTAACGCCTACATCCTCTTTCTCATCTACTATGGCGACGTCTCCAATTTCGAAAATCCTCAACGGATAACCCAAGTGTTTGTTATAGGATAAAACCTCTAAAAGCTCGGGTAAAAGCCAATTCCGCAATGCAGTATATTTCTCCATTTTCGGATTCTCGACTTCCACCACTTTCACGTTTTCTAGCCTCATGGCCTCCACCAGGGTTTTCGGATTGTTCATCATGTAGTTAGCGACCTCTTGGAACTGTAATCCAATCATTAAATCTCTAATCTTCTTAGAGAAACGCTCTATAGGACTTATTTTACCAGCTCCAGTCGGTGGCAGTACTTCATAGCCTATGTTCTCGTAGCCATAAGCCATAGCGATATCCTCAGCGATATCCACTGGGTGCAATATGTCGACTCTGTAGGGAGGTATCCAAACATTTATCTTATCTCCGGAAATGTCGGCGTCAAGCCGCATTTTCCTCAGCAGGGATATTATCTCATCTGCTCTAAGCTTTATCCCAACTAGTTTATCCAAAATTGAAGGTTCAAATACCATTTTAGAGGGATCGAGTTTAGGCACGACTACTACATTTTCACCATATTGAACCTCGACTAAGTTTATAACCGCTTCTTTCCCGCGCTCAGCCGTGCTAGTAGTTATTATATTTAGAATATCAATTATAGAGTCCAGGTCTATGCCGGTAACATCTATGAATACGCGCCGCGTATCTTCTGTAACTTTGGTATCCTCGCTGTTTATAATAGGAGGCATAGATAGAACTACATCATTAGAATCGACCAGAAGCGGGTATGTTTCATAATTCTTGATTAGATGAGCGTATAGCCGCCCCTTTTCAGTTTTCTCCAATATTTCTCGCAAGCTCATTTCTCTAGTTTCCTCTAAGGGTGTAAAACGCACAGAGTCGGGGTCTACGTGAATATACCTAAATGGCGGAGTAATTTTATCCAAATCATATAAACCAATCGAGGCTTTTCTCCTATTCCTACAGTACGTCATATGGAGCTTCTCCTGGAGATTCATTAACTGTTTAACAGATTCATCATCTAAATCCAACCCCTTCACTATCGCGCCAACAATATAAGGCCTATAGCTTGGACCTGTAGCATATAACTTCACCCTATCTTCTCCTACGCGGTATTTTCTAATTCCAACTTCAATTTCTAAGAGGCCTTTGAGAGCTCTAGCTAGTCCCTCCGCGGAGAATAAATCTGGTCTATCATGGGTAGCCTCGTACGATATTATTGTTTCGCTTAACTCCTCTATTTCACATTTAAGCATCGGGAGATACTTCTCCACTTCTTCATCTTCCAACATTCTCCCTACAAGTCTTTCTAAATCCCATCTAGCCACATCTATAACCGGCACGTCTACCACCTATAGATACTCTCTATAATCGGGACCTTTCTACTTCTCAAAAACTCCAAATCGGGCGAAAATAGATCTCTGATATCGCTTATACCCAGTATCGCCATAGCGATACGATCTATTCCAATACCCCAAGCCGCTACATTACTCTTTTTAACTCCCAGCGGCCTCAAGACCTCGGGTCTAAACATACCTCCGGGGAAAACCTCTATCCATCCCAATTCCGGATGTTTTATGAAGCCTTCTACGCTTGGCTCCGTGAAGGGGAAGTAGCCTGGCTTTATCTTCACTTTCCCCAAACCCAGTTTTTTAGCGAATTCTTGGAAGAAGCCGAGTAAATGTTTAAACGTTACCTTTTCGCCGACTATAATACCCTCTAATTGATAAAATTCCATAGCGTGTTTTGGGTCGAGGGTTTCGGGTCTAAAGACTCTATCTAAGGAGAAGCATCTGTATTCTCCATCTCCCCGCTCATAAATAGTTCTCATGGAAACCGCGGTAGTCTGGGTTCTGAGTATAAGCCTGAGTGCCCGTTTAGGATCCCACTTATAGCGCCAGCCTTTCGAACCTGTTATCCAACCATTCTCATGAGTTTTACCTATTTTCTCCATTAAACTTTTATCCGCAAATTTACCCCACTTAGGGTATTTCAGGAAAAAGGTATCATGTATTTCCCTAGCCGGGTGATCCTGCGCTTGGAATAAAGCGTCGAAATTCCACAGTTCT
Organism: Thermofilaceae archaeon; assembly: GCA_027017165.1. Taxonomy (GTDB): domain Archaea; phylum Thermoproteota; class Thermoprotei; order Thermofilales; family B69-G16; genus B69-G16. Next base: position 7,316 of record JALURF010000011.1, on the reverse strand, counting down.
AGCTCTACATGGGGGCCTTTCATCTCCTCAAAGCCCATAACTTCTAAAATTTCCTTAATCTCGTCCAGCAATTCCATGTATGGATGCTTCCTATATGGATGGACTGTCGGAGGCTCGACTTTTAGATCGAACTTCTTGAAGATAATTTCTCTCCACTTCCCCGTCGCGATCAATTCAGGAGATACCACTGTTACTACTTTTGCAGGCTTTAACTCTCCTCTCTCGTACATTTCAAGAGTAGCACTGGGTGCTATTATCCAAATAAGGGAGCGCTTCTTTAACTTAACCAGTCCGCGCCTCAAGTACTCCCGTATAAGGCTGGGGTCTTCGACCACCGAATCTTCTAGCTCTGAAAGTTTTCTCCGAAATTCTTTCAGTTTTTCTGAAATTATCTCTACTTCTTCTCTAGAGGCTTTAAGTCTTATTTTGCCTTCTCTAACTTCCACCGCCCTAAGTCTTATAAGATGTTGAATTGCTATCTGGACCTCCTCACCAATTAAGCCGAAATCTTCAGCATTTTCGCGTAAAGTCGATAAATTAATCTCTTTTCTTTCGATTAGAATTCTTAAAAGTCTTTCCTCAGGAAAACCCCTATCTATGTAACGGTGAGCTTCTTCGGTTAAATGAGCTTTTTGAGCGGATTTTTTCTCAATAATAATTAAGTTCTTAGATTGAAGCTCGGCTAAGTCTCTCATGATATCAGAAGTTTTCAATCCAAGCTTTTCGGCCAAAACTTCAACATTTACTCTGCCTTTACTCTTCACAACTTCCGCTATTATCCTATATTGTCTCTCTGGTAAAAGCAAGTTAACATCCCCGTAGCAGTGAACTAAAGTAAAACCATGAGCTTGGAAATAAATTTTTTTCTAAAGCTTAGACCCGCTATTTTCAGACTCCACACTTATCCGCTATCCCGTGAATTATTTAATCATCGAAGAGCTATTTTAGCCACTTTATCCATGATTTCTCTATGAAATCTCTCTATGATCGCTCTCTTATCCTCCATTAGTACCACATCGCTAAGCCCTTCAAGTACTATGTTATGGGCAAAAGGCGAAGGTACTGTTTGAAGAGGGAGCTCGACAACTTTAACTCTGCCTTTCTCTATCCACTTTAAGACTTTTTCAGCATTCTCCACGTCCATCACGTCCTCCATGATCTCTCTGTACGTTTCTTTTAATAATGGAAATTCATCTAAATCCTCTACTACTTTCAACAACGTGTTAGCGTTTAACTGTTGCTTATTCACGCTAATCTCATGTCCCTTATAATTCCTCAAAATCATCAACCCTCTGGCGGCCACATGTCTGAATCTTCGCCTAAACATCTCCGTATTCCTTATGGCTTTAGCTAAAATCTGCCTAAGCTCGTTACTCTTAATATCTTTTAGGGTAAACTTGGGTTTAACCCCGGGCGGATAAATTAGGGCAAAACCGTTATCATGTACAGCTATACCTATATTTCTCTTAGCCTTCTTACTCGCTAAGTACCCGAGAGCTCTGGATAAAGCGTCATTCACTTTTCTCCCGTAGAGCGTGTGGTGAACCTGGTATATTTTGCCCTCATCGGATAAATAATACTCGACTAGGATAACTTTATCCGACGGATAATCATTTATCCCGAGATACCTCAGATAAAGATATTCCTCTAAAAAGTACTCGTAAATAGAGTTAGCCGAATTTTCGTCGGCGCGGCAATATTTCCTAATGTAGGATAGTATTTTCTCCCTAGAAACTCCCTCCTCTAACCACTTAAACATTTTTCTTCTAAATTCGCCTATCTTAAGCCCTAAGTCAAAACTCAACGGCAACATTTCGCTAAACCAACTCGGGACAGTGGGTTTCATATCGAACGCAGGCTTTACGTAGGCGCGGAATCCCCGGCTTTTAACGAATTCATAGACTTTTCCGCCTAGTATAAAGCGGTCGCCAGGCATTAAGCGTTCCAAGAATTCTTCCTCGATATTGCCCACGTACCGCCCGTTTATAGTGAAGACTTTAACGCTTACCTCATCCGGTATAGTACCTATATTCAAGGCGTATATTACCCTTGCATACTTGCCTCTCCTCCCGAAAACTCCTTCCTCAGGGTCAAACCATATCTTCCCATAGACCTTGTAGTGCTCCAATACGGAGTAATTGCCGGATAAATATTGGAGAACTCGGAAAAAATCTTTCCTGGATAAATCCTTGTAGCAGTAGGACCTTTTGACTAGCTGATACGCTTCCTTAACATTCCATTTCCTCTCTATAGCCATCCCCAATATGTGTTGGGCTAAAACATCCAAACAATTTTTAGGTATACGAATTTTATCCAAATGGCCGCGATAGGCCTCTTTCACCATCACAGAACACTCTACTATATCGTCTCTATCTACGCATATCAACCTGCCCTTGCTAACTTCGTGCAGCTTGTGCCCGCTCCTACCTATCCTCTGCAAGCACCTAGTGACGGATTTCGGCGAACCGATTTGAACGACTAAGTCTATATAACCTATATCTATCCCGAGCTCAAGACTGGTGGAGCTCACTATAGCTCTCAATAATCCCTTCTTCAGTTTTTCCTCAACGCTATGCCTCACATATCTTGAAAGAGATCCGTGGTGGGCTGCTATACTTTCTTCATCGAAATCTTCTATACCGTTCTTCGGCAATACCTGTTTAAGATGGAATACGACTCGCTCAGTACCGCTTCTAGTATTTGTGAATATCAGCGTAGTCCTATGCTTTCTTATCAAATCAGCTAAGAGTTCATACATCTTACGGTTAACTACTTCGCTCGGAGTATGGATAAGATCTCTCACCGGGCAGAGCACTTTGATATTCTTCCGTTTTACATATCTGGTATCTACGATAATACAAGGTCTAGGCTTTCCATCTTCAAATCCTACCAGAAATTGAGCAACCTCCTCTAACGGATTTATAGTGGCCGATAAGCCTATTCGTGCAAACGGCTTCTCCGAGAGTTCCTGTAGCCTCTCAAGGGAAAGCGTTAAATGAACCCCTCTCTTGCTCTCAGCTAAACTGTGGATTTCATCTACTATAACGTACTCGACGCCGATTAGCTTCTTCTTAAACTTGGGAGCGTTAAGAATTATAGCTAAAGACTCCGGCGTGGTTATCAATATGTGCGGCGGTTTTTTCAGCATTTTCTGTTTTTCGTGGGGAGGAGTATCCCCGGTCCTAACCACGTGCCTAATCTCTGGCAGCTCTAAGCCTTCTTTCTCAACAATTTCTCTGATCTCTTTGAGAGGTTCTTCAAGGTTTCTATAGATATCGTTATTTAACGCTCTGAGAGGGGATACGTAGATGCAGTAAACTCTATCCTCGAGTTCTTCTCTTTCAGCGAGGTCGAATAACTTGCTTATAATGCTTAGAAAAGCCGTAAGAGTCTTCCCCGTGCCAGTGGGGCTTGAGATAAGCACGTTTTTACCTTGGTAGATAGGGATTATGCCGTAGCTCTGAGGCGGAGTTAGCTTATCAAACTTCGAGTCGAACCACTGAGCGACAAATCTATTCAATACTTTCAATACTTCTTCCTTACTATACTCCCTATCGGCGTATACTATGCTATCCATTGTAGAGCATTAGAAAAAACTCAGAGTGGTTTATAATGATATTTTTAAATTTAATCGAGTAGAAAACTCAACTCCTTATCCACGAGCTCCGGACCTAGTTTTTCATATTTCTCAGTACTACCGACATCGTACCAGAAAGCATCTGTTAGATAACCATAAACAGGCTCTTTTTTCTTTACCAATAATGGTATCAGATCGCCCATTATATCAACTGATCCCTTCCCTTCCTTATACAATTCTCCTATTAAGGGCACGTGCCTACCTTCTAGCACTAGTATTCCTATAAAGACGGGCTTACCAAGAGGAGGTTTTTCCTTTATATCGATAACCTGTCCCTCCCTCGATACTTCAACGACACCTACACTTACTTCATACTTAGTTGATAGAGCTAGAGTAGCAGCCGCCTTTTTATCTAAGTGTTCCTTAATTAACTCACTTAAATTTATATTAGAGAGAATGTCGCCATAGTATACTAACAGTATTTCATTATCTTCCAATAATCCGTTTAAGTAAGCGTTGTACAGCGCTCCGGCGTTACCTCGATACTTCGGATTATCGTAGACGTACCTTATTCTTACATCGAATCTCGATCCATCGTCAAAGTAGTTTATTATCTGTTCGGCCTTATAATTCACCAAAAATACTATATCTTCAATTCTGTGAAATTTTAAAAGCCTCACTATGTATTCCAGGAGGGGTTTCTGCTTAGAGCCTACGGGTATCATTACTTTTTGAAAATAATAAGTCAATGGACGCAACCTAGTACCTCTGCCTCCGCAGAGAATAACTCCCTTTACGTTCAATCGCATCACCGGCTATGTAGATAATTCTCCAGACGGGTATTAAAGAGTCACGTTATATCAAGCGGCTGCGGCGTAATTAATATTAGGACGATAAACCCCATAAAGTCAACGTAATGGGAAGGTAGAGGATCATTATGAAAGATAGTGCTATAGCTTTTTCTGAAAAGTATCTGAAAATAGCATTTACCCCTCCAAGCTTAACGTGGAACTGGAGAATACGAAACAAAATATTCAAAGATTTATTTGATCAATATGGTTTAAACGAGTATGTTGATGTCGTAGAACCCGAGCCAATTACAGAAGAGGAATTGCTACTGGTTCACGATCCTGAATTTATTGAATACGTTAAGAAGAAAAGCGAGACAGGAATAGGCTACCTCGACTATGGCGATACTCCTGCCTATAAAGGCGTATACGAAGATGCGCTTCTAGTGGTGGGCGGAACTGCGAAGCTGGTAAAACTCATACTAAAAGGCGTATATAAAAGTGGTTTCAATCCTCAAGGAGGTTTTCACCATGCTCAAAAAGGAGCAGCCGCAGGGTTCTGTGTTTTCAATGATGTGGCGCTTGCCGTTATGCTTGCGAACAAGGAAAAGCTGCGCGTAGCAGCTATAGATATAGACGGTCACCACGGTGATGGGACTCAATTCATACTATACGATAAGCCTCTGCTTAAGATATCATTCCATAGATACGGCTACTTCTACCCGGGTACGGGAGATATAAATGAGCTAGGAGAAGGCGCAGGCTACGGCTACTCGGTAAACATACCTCTCCCCTCCGGAGCCGGTGATGATGTGTTCAAGATGGCGTTAAATGAGATTGTAATCCCCCTATTGGAGCATTACAAGCCAGAGTTTATAGTGGCTCAAATGGGCGTAGACGGCCATTTAGGAGACCCGCTGGTAGACTTGAGGCTGACGTCTAAAAGCTACAGGCTAATCGGGCAAACACTCAGATACCTGGCGGAGAAATATGCTCAAGGCAGAGTTGTAGGATTAGGAGGAGGCGGATACGATCCGGATAATACGTCTAGGATGTGGATGATAATGATCAGTGAAATTTTCAATATCCCTGAGGAGTTACGCAGAAGAATATACGATGAGCTTAGAGATAAACCTGAGGGTACTCTCAGCACAGAGCAAGTTGTGGAAACCATTAAGCATAGAATTGATAGATTAAAGAAAAGCTTAAAAGAGGTAGGATTATTGCCTATATAGCCTATTTTCAATGGAACTTTAACGAGAAATTTATATCTCTATATGGTGTTAATAAGAACCAGGGCCGGTAGCTCAGGGGAAGAGCGCCCGCTACCTTCGGTGGGAATCGCGAGCGGGAGTCCCCGCAACACCGGGGCCCAAAGTCGCGGGTTCAAATCCCGCCCGGTCCACTCCATTATATCCCCTTTTTAACAAGTCAAGTTACAGCTATTAATATAAAAATATTATAATTTCTCTACACCAATATACCTAAATGAGCCGTAAAGAGCACATAAAAAGCAGTCTTCTAGATAAACTCTTAGAATGTACTCATAGACTGGAGCTAAAAGGTTTTAAACTTCTAGGTAAGCCTGAATTGGTAGAATCCAAGGCTTTCCTAGACGTATATGTAGGGCTCTATACGGAGGATAGAGATTTCAGAGTGGAAATCTGGATTCACGCTGTTAAAGAGCGAGATGATACATACCTATACGCTATCATTTTTGTCGCATCAAAACTTAAGGCAATTGATGAGCTAACTCCGGCTATAAGGGCTGAAATCGCTAGATGGGATGGCGACCCTCTTGAATTTCCCGAGATAATAAATAGTATAGTACCGATGATTGCTAATTATTTTCCTAAACTCGAGAAAATACAATATTATAGACGTCTAGGAGAGCTAGAGAGTATAGTGGAAAGGAATTTTGGAGTCAAAGCGAGATTAGCATATATGAAGCTAAGCAATAAATGGTTTGAAAACTATGAACAGCAATGAAAGGGTTGCTAAGATAATCGATGTAATTAAAGATTATGAAAAGGGCGAACTAGATCAAGAACGTGTTGCCATAGAGATAGGGGAATACGCTAAAAAATACGGCACGCCCATAGTGAGTGGAAATACCGTGGTATTTGTCTACGTAGGCTTTGCTACTAAAGTTAGCGTAATCGGCGATTGGAACGGGTGGGACCCCAATGCAGACTCCATGGAGAGGATAGGTATAACACCTGTTTTTTATCTGGTCAAAGAATTCCCTCTAGACGCTAGGCTTGAATACAAGCTGATCGTAGATAAGAAGAGAATTTTAGACCCGCTAAACCCGCTTAAGAGTGAAGATGGAGTTAACTCAGAGCTTAGAATGCCCGCTTATAAACCGCCGGAATTTATTTCCTCAAATATCGTAGAGGTTTACGGAATACGGGGAAGGCTCAAGGATATCAGCCCGTTTTTAAAAGCTAAACGGGTAACGGTATATACCCCGCCGGGCTACGAATATTCCTCAATTAGATACCCTCTCCTAGTGGTGAACGACGGTACAGGTTATCTAACTCGAGCTAAACTCACAATTTTACTCGACTATGCTATTCTTAAAGGGGAGATAGTCCCAATCCTAGCCGTACTAGTAGACGCCCAGGCCAAAAGAGAATACGCGCTAGACGAGAAATACGCAGAGTTCGTAGCCTTAGAGGTAATACCTCAGCTATTCTCAGATTACAGAGTTGATAAGGATAAAGTATGTATTTTAGGAGCTTCACTAGCAGGTTTAGCCGCGCTATTTATAGGGCTTTCGTATCCAAGAATTTTTAAATTTATTATAAGTCAATCAGGATTATTCTTTAAAAAACACGAATTTATACGGCTTGGTTTTAACGTTAAGAAAGATATTTTCGATTTCTTGCAAGAGCTTAAAGAATCAACAAGTAAGATTTTCCTCGAATGGGGGGCTTATGAGCATATAC
>JALURF010000010.1 GCA_027017165.1 Thermofilaceae archaeon | reverse complement strand
AATTGTCAAAATGCGGTGATTTAGTTGAAGTCCATAGCATCGGCGCCCGGTAAAGTCATCTTAGTCGGCGAACATTTTGTAGTCGAAGGGAAACCAGCCATAGCCATGGCTGTAAATCTAAGAGCTAGAGTTTCCGTAGAAACCATAGACAATAGTAGTGATATAATCATTCGATCAAAAGAGCTTAAAATCGAGGAGACATTTTCCTCCAAGCATATCAACGAGAAATCTCCGCTATACCCGGTTTACGTAGCTGCTTCTCTCGCGAGGCAGCACATATCCCTAGAGAAAGGCCTGGATATAATTATAACTTCTGAACTGCCACCAGCCGCTGGTATGGGGAGTTCCGCTGCCGTAGCGGTTGCTACGGCAGCCGCTGTAATAGCTCTTCGGAAAAAAGTCGATAGAAATATAGTTTCCAAGATAGCCTATGAGGCGGAGAAAATAGTTCACGGAAAGCCAAGCGGCATAGACAACACTATATCCACCTATGGAGGAGCTATCCTCTATATAAAAGAGAAAGGATTTACGCGCATAAATCTAAACTTGAAAAATGTGGCACTAGTACTAGCTGATACAGGTATGCCTAGAAGTACTGGGAAAATGGTGGCAAGAGTTCGTAAGCTCAAGGCTAGATATAGCTCCGTGTTAGACCCGATTTACAAGTCGGCGGAAATACTTGCTTATGAAGTTGCTAAAGCATTAGAAATGGGCGACGTAAAGACTGTAGGCGAACTAATGAATATAAACCATGGACTTCTCTCGGCGATAGGAGTATCCACGATAGAGCTAGAACACCTCGTATACGCGGCTAGAAATGCAGGGGCTCTAGGGGCTAAGCTGACGGGCGCTGGGGGCGGAGGCCTGATAGTAGCGCTATGCTACAAGAAGGATCTTCTAAATATTGAAAATGCATTAAGCGGGTATTCGAAAAAAGTCTATATAGCTAATATCTCTAGGCGCGGAGTTATAATCGAGCATAAGCATATGCATTCCATGAACGGTGTAGAGTAATTCTCCTGAATATACAGTTTTAAAATACTTCAGTTTGAGAAAATGATAATAGTCACGATTTTCCTAGTTTAACACGTGTTTACAGTACTCTGTAGGACTTGTAGTTTTAAACTCTATGAAAGCCGAGAACCGGTTTCAGCGGAATTTGTATACAAATATTATGGAGGTAGATGTCCCCGCTGCGGTCGGAAACTTAGTAAGAAGCCAGTTCGTGTAGAAATAAAATAGACTTTGAGTCCAAGAGTCCAGCACCTTTTTATTATGCGATGTTTTATACTAGCAGTGAGAAGAGCGGGTGAAACCTTGGGTAATAAAAAGAGAAGCTGGGATCTTCCATTTCTCATAGCGACCACCATATTGGCTATTGTGATGTTTCTATTGGCAATCTTAACTTTGAGGAGAGGAGAAGAGGAAGAAACGTACGAGTACTTATTGGATAGAAGAGATCGATTGCAAGATGAGCTTCTCAAGCTCAAAAGTATGAAGCTTGAAGGTAGGATAAGTGAGGAGGAATACCGTAAAATATCGAAAAGATACTTGAAAGAAATAAGAAGAATTGAATATAAATTAGAAAAAATAGAAAAAAGAAGGAAGAAATCAGGAACTACGTTCTGAGATTAGAGAATCGAGTATATCGCCCGCTTCTTCTAGATGGTAGATTGCATCTTCCAATATATCTGCCATTTCTCGAGATTCGCCAGCTATACTTCTCAATATATCGAGAGCTGAGTCTATGTACTCTAAAGCATCTTTAAGCTTCTCAACAACAGACATACTAAATGACATTTTAAAACAATAGTTTTAAGGTTATTGTTTTAAATTATCGAGGCGTAACGGCTATTATAAACTTTCCTTTATAAACTATCCTGCCCTTAACTGGTGGGGGTTTAGCTCTAACTTCAATGATCAATATAGGGCATACACAATATCGTTACCTCAAAACTTCTTCTACCAAAGTTTCTACCCAACATCTTATACGCAGATTAGGAA
>JALURF010000009.1:1273-2007 GCA_027017165.1 Thermofilaceae archaeon | reverse complement strand
ATTAGGGAGAGAAGAAGATTTTACTCAGACTTGGGTATTGAGAAGCGAGATGAGATATTTATGTGGATGGAAGCTGCAGATAAAAACCAGGCGAATTTTCAAAGACCATCGGGTAGAGCAATTTTCATCTTTATATTGTTAATATTTGCTTTTATGGTGATACTTTCCCGTAATGTCTACGCATCACCTACCGTGACTTATCTTATACACGTTTACGACTACGGAAACGCGTCGGTATCTATTCTCATATCCGATACGGAGGCCGGAAGCGCGTTTACTTTCACTCCTAAATTTGAAAACTATACGGTTGAGGCAGTTAGCGGAACTTTCCAAGTCATTAATCAGACAGCTATAACGTACTTCTACGACAACTATACTATCTCGTATCAGCCGGGCGGGGACGGAGTCTTCCGGCTGAACATATCGTTCATGTTTCCTTATGCGTCGCTTTCAACGGGCAGCAGGGCGTGGTTTATGACTCCTCTGCTAGGCGCCCCGAAAAATGCGCGCGTGTTTGTAAATGTAACTCTAGACAACTTCGGTAAATTACTGCGCAGTGATCCGCATCCGATAGACCAGCAAGATAATAAACTGTCATTTATAGTTCTAGACGCCTATGTAGGGTCACGTGTAGCCATAGAATACCAGCTAGCCCAGCCCTTAGAGGAAAAAAACTTCACTTTCAACATAGACGGCACAGAGGTTACAATTAAAGCTCCTACAATTTACACCGG
>JALURF010000009.1:0-1263 GCA_027017165.1 Thermofilaceae archaeon | reverse complement strand
ACATATATGGTAAAACTAAGAACCTTCTAGACTACGTATTTGTCGAGAGCTTCGACAAGCTAGAGTTTCAGCTCTTCCTCCCGCGGCTTAGAGACGTCTCAACGCTCGGCTACGTTAGGGGAGAAGAGATAAACGTCGGCGGTTCAGGCCCAATCTGGATAAACATAGCCCTCCTGAGATACGTGCCCGGATACTTCGAAACCACCGTAGTACACGAATACGTCCACAAGGCACTCGCGCGGGCAGGAATAGAGGCAAATAGCCAGCTAAGATGGTTCCATGAAGGCACAGCTCAATACGTGGCTCTGGAAGTATGCAAGCAGGCGGGCATAAACGTCAGCTTTTTAGAAAAAGAAAGAGAACGAGCATTTAAATACGTCGAAGAAAACATCAGAGACTTCGGTTTCCTTCAAAACTGGAATACCATACCCGATCAAGGACTAGCATACGCTGCATCAGAATACATTGTTACTAAGCTTGCAGAAAAATACGGAGGTCTAAGCTTTATACGTCGAGTGGTTCAGGAGGCCATGAGAACAGGATCGATTAAAACTAACTCAAAGCTAGTTCAAATACTGAGTTCAGCAGCAGGCGAAAACCTAGCCCCACAGTTTAGAGACTGGGGATTTACGATTGAACTGGAGGACGAAAACCTTCCACTACCGCATCTAAAGCTTATATCAATACTCATCATAGCTGGAGTAGCAGTATTTAGCATATATATTCTAATTAGATATGTCGTGATGCGCGGCAAAAAGCCAATAGGAGACTTCTACATGCAGTGCCCCCACTGCGGCGCAATAATCTCAAAAGACGTTTACTTCTGTCCATACTGCGGGAGAGAAGTAAAAGAGCTAGAAATAGAGCTGCATCCTTCAGACTGGGAAACGCTTGAACCCGACTAAAAAATATATTAAAAATCTCTTCTAGACCAATTTTACTCTTCTACTTCTTCAATTGTAATTATCTGTACAGGGCAGGCTTCTGCTCCGGATTTAGCGCACTCGTAAAGGTCTTCAGGTATTATACCCTCACCTAGGTTATCGCCGACCCTGTACTGCGCAACTATCTGGCTCTTACCATCCTCCTCATTCATCTCAAAAACTTGGGGGCATAGAGCTACACAAGCCATATCGGATATGCATTGATCCCTATCGATTGTTACCTTATACTTCTTTGCCATGCTTATCGCCGTGTCTCTATCTATTCTGGAAATAAATAAACTCTTCCTTTATGGCGCGCTTTAGATAGACTATTATTAAT
>JALURF010000008.1 GCA_027017165.1 Thermofilaceae archaeon | reverse complement strand
CTATATAACTCGATGTCCAGGCGAGACGAGCTTCCCGCGATTGAAGGTGGAAAACCGGTATTTACAGAGCCACTCTTCGTCCTCCCTGAGTTCACTGAGGAGGAAATACAAACAGTTATAAATGTTCTAAAATCCGGAGAACTCACTCTAGCGGCTAAAGGAAAGTACACTAGAATGTTTGAGGACGCTTTTGCCAAATTTATAGGCTCAAAATACGCTGTCGCCGTGATGAACGGAACTGTGGCGCTACACGTAGCGCTTAGAGCTATAGGAGTAAAACCTGGCGATGAGGTAATAACTACTCCCTTCACTTTCGTAGCGACAGCTTCATCTATAATTCATCAAAACGCAATTCCTGTATTCGCAGACATCGATAGAGAGACTTTTAACATAGATCCTGCGAGCGTAGAAGATAGAATTACAGAGAAAACTAAAGCAGTTATAGCCGTGCACATAGCCGGTCATCCGGCTGAAATGGACGACCTCGTGAAAATAGGCAAAGAGCACGATTTAATAGTGGTCGAGGATGCCGCGCAGGCTATAGGGGCTGAGTATAGAGGGAGAAAAGTCGGAAGTATAGGCGATATAGCAACTTTCAGCCTTTACTTGAGCAAAAATATCACAACTGGAGAAGGAGGAATAGTTACCACTGACTCGGAGGAATACTGGAGAAAAGCTCAGCTTATAAGGCATCACGGACAGACTAGGAGCTATCATTACGAGGAGATAGGCTACAACTATAGGATGACCGAGCTTCAAGCAGCTCTCGGATATGCTCAGCTTAAGAGAATAGGCCATTTGAATAGAAGGAGGAGAGAAATTGTGAAAATCTATAACGATATACTAGAGAGCGAGGATGCTTTAGTACTTCCAACATCAAAGCCTTACGTAAAGCATGTATGGCATATATACAATATAATACTAGAGTTAGAAAAGCTTAGAGTTAATAGAGATCGAGTGGTACAGGCTTTGAGAAAAGAGAATATACCGGTTTCAACAGCGTATCCCTCTGTACTCTATCTTGAACCGGCTTTCCAGAAGATGGAGGGGCACGGCAGGGGATGTCCATGGAGTTGTCCATTTTATGGGAAGAGGATCTTCTATTTTAAGGGTTTATGCCCTAACGCGGAATGGGTCAGCGAGAGAGTCTTCACGCTTTTCACTATGCCTTCTATAACGGATGAGCAAGCGATGAAAATAGCTGAAGCGGTTAAGAAGGTAGTTCGCTACTACAGGGTGGCTTAGCGTTGGAAATCTGCGTTTTTGAGGATGAATATTTCGAGCATTTCTTACCGTTAACGTATACGAGGCCAATATACGAGCTTAAATTAGGCATATACACATTGAGAGAGAGATTAGCCAGACTAGGCGTGATTAAGTACTTCTTTACGCGAAAATACTTAAAAAATGTTTTTAAAGAAACATTGCAAGCTGAAGGTCTCCGGGATATTGAAGTTAATCCTGGAGAGCTGCGAGATGAAGTTTTCATAGTCAATGGGAGGCTGATATTGGATAAGCAACTTCTAAGCTATCTTAAGGATAAATATGTTAAACATGAAGAGTTCGTCATTACAAGCAATAATACCCTAGTGGCGGCTAAATTGAGAAAAGCGGAAATAGCCGATTATCTGAAAAATCAGAAAATACGCGAATTGTTGAGATTATTGAAAGGGAAAGGCCTAGAATTTTTCGAGATTCAGGCAAAACTTTTAGAATTTCCCTGGGAGTTAATACGGGACAATCCGGCGTATATGATCGAGGATTTGAAATCTCGTGGAACGTTTGAACTCTTGGGAGAAGTCGCGAAAACCGTTATCTTATACTCTAAAGAGAAGATACGCGTAGGGGAGAGCGCTATTATCGAAGACTACGTGGTCTTAGACGCTAGAAAAGGACCCATATATATCGAAGACGGGGTATTGGTTAAAGCTCACAGCGTGATAAGAGGACCCGCGTACATCGGCAAGAACAGCGTGATTACAGAGTTTGCCAAGCTGAGAGAGGGGAGTAATATTGGGGATAGTTGTGGAGTTGGAGGCGAAGTTGTGAACTTGATAATGCACGGATTTGTGAATAAGTATCATGAAGGTTTTGTAGGGCGATCTTATATAGGGGAATGGGTGAACTTAGGAGCGGCAACCGTTACTTCCGATTTAAAGAATACTTATGGGACCATACGCTTTGAAATAAAAGGAGAGAGAGTCGATACTGGACTGAGAAAGCTCGGCTCGTTTATAGGAGATATGGTTAGAACAGCTATAGGGACGAAAATATATACTGGGAAGAAGATAGGAGTAGCGGCTCAACTATATGGAATAGTGGCGGTTAATGTGCCCTCTTTCACTATTTATGCTAAAACTCTAGGGGCAGAGCCCACAGAGGTATACTTGGACTCGGTTCTGAGAGCTCAAAAGAAGTTTATGTCAAGTAGAGGGGTGGATATGAGCGACAGTTATAAAGCTCTTATAAAAAAGCTGTTTGAGATTACGGAGGAGGAGAGAAGGCTCTTCGGCGTGAAGAAGGGAGTTTTAAAGCTAGCTTAATTCTTCAATTTCATATCTTAACATTCCACTATATTCATCGTCAAACCAAAACTTTCCTTTAAATCTCTTGCCTTGAAGCAGGAGAGGCAGCCATATCCTACTATCCTCCCACATCGAATCATATGGTATCTCGTCTACCTTAAACCAGAGAGGTTTAGCTTCTTCGCTCTCCATGGGAACTCCTTCAGCAGTGCGAGTCCTAAACACGTGTACTCTCCAATCCGGCTCTGGATTACTGGAATAGAACTCCAACACGCCTACATGTTCTAAATCCTTTACTCGTAGATTAACCTCTTCCAACACTTCTCGTTTAATAGCTTCTTCGAGGCTTTCGCCCTTTTCTACTCTTCCGCCTACGCCGTTCAGCTTGCCTTTTCCGAATCCCCTTTTCTTATATATCAATAGCACTTTATTTCCTCTAAATATGAAGCAGAGAGTCGCCTCTATAGTCACGAAGTATTAAAATTTTAGAAGATAAATAAGGCAATCGATGAAATAACGTAAAGTAGTCCTAGAGATATTGTAAGATGGCTATACTCGACCTTTTTCGCGATCTCCAGCATAACCCCAATGGAAGCTAGGCCGGAGATGAAAGCTGCAAAGCTCGAAGCTAAAATATAGCTCAGCCGGATATACGATTCTATTTCTAAAATGTTGTATAAGCCAGCAGCGAACACCACTGGGATTCCTATGTAGTAGGACCAGAGTAGAGCAGAGGTTTTCTCAACTCCTAACAAAAGTAATACAGAAAAAGTTATACCGGAGCGGCTTATACCGGGCAAGATAGAGAAGCCTTGGCATATTCCAGCGATTAAAAGGTCGCTGAAAGAAGGGTTCTTTTTAAATCTCGGATTTTTTCTCGACATTAGTAGGCCAGTTACGAGCAGTAAAACGCCTATAATCCCCATGGCAATATCCAGACTTATACCTTCAAGAACTTTTTTCGTCAAAAGGTGAAGAGGGTACGCTACGACGAAACTTATGAAAACCGATACCGCAATTTTAATCCACGGGTTCTCTAATCCACCTCTAAGATCTGCCCTCGGAAAAGCGCTTTCAGATCTTCTGAAGTATAAGTAGGAAAGAGCGGCGAGCCCTGAGGCTAAGTGAAGGGAGAAGGCTATTTCAAAACTCTCTACCAACCCATACCCCAGCAAAGCGGATAGAATCATAACTTGGGCACTGCTGCTCACAGGTAACCATTCTAGAAACCCCTGTAGGAGTCCAAGTAGTATAAATAGTAGTGGAGACCAACTATTTTTCATCGGTGATAACTTGGCTAAGCTAGTTCATATAGGTGTTGCGTGTTCGAGCGATGTAAAACCTCGCCCCGAAGCTCTTAGTAAGGCTGTGGTTTTTGCCAGAAAGCTCGCGGAGTTTAAAGATGAAGTGGCTCTATTAACTGGAGGAGGCGGAGGACTGATGACAGTAATCTCGAAGGAGTTTAGTGAAATGGGGGGAGCAGTAGTTGGAGTCCTTCCTCTCGAAGCAGAAGATGTACCTCCACAACACCCCCGTTGGAACCCATACAACACCATAGCACTAAAAACGGGTATGACTTACCAAGCTAGAAGTATACCACTAGTCCGTAGTAGCGATAGCTTCGTGGTATTGGGAGGAGGTATAGGGACTATGATAGAAGCCCTCTTAGCATATGCGGCCGCTAAACCTCTTGTTGTATTAACGGGGACCGGGTATCCCTCAGATAACTTGAAGAATATAGCCGAAAACGGCTACTTCGATCATAAGAAGATAGTTAAAGTATTCTTTACCGAGGATCCTATAGAGGCGGCTGAAAAGGCTTATCTTCTAGCTAAAGAATATAGAAGGAGCAAACAAAAGCTATGGTCGATGAGATAAAAGTTGCTATTAGATTCGTAACTTCGTTGCTCACTATTTTGAATCCGCCATAATACTTAGTTTTCAAACCACACTTGTGGATTTTCTTATCGGTCAGTTTCTTACAGCGGGGACAAAAGTATTTAACTTGTAGAGTTGCGCCTACCACACTGTCCAATATCTCGCCCAGCCATCCGAAGATAAAAACTATTAAAGCTAAGCGGAGAGGACTTACCGCGAAAATACTCCAAGGATATAATTGATAGGCGGAGGAAATCCAGTAAAGCGTCAAAGCGGCGAGAGATATGAGCAAAGAGCCTGCCATCGAAGCCAGTTCTCCTATAATGGTTACTCCCCCCGAAGTT
This sequence comes from Thermofilaceae archaeon, assembly GCA_027017165.1. Taxonomy (GTDB): domain Archaea; phylum Thermoproteota; class Thermoprotei; order Thermofilales; family B69-G16; genus B69-G16. The sequence goes on along the minus strand of JALURF010000008.1, from coordinate 1,999 downwards.
CCTACGGGTACTCGAACCCAAGGTTTAGTAATTAACCTGGGTTCTCTATTGAAAGCAGCGCCTACTTCAACAGCCCAGGTATCGGCGTTAGATGTGGCTATAGCTGCCAGCATTGCAGTGAAAAATGCTTTGAGCAGTGGTGAAGGCTCTGGATTATAGCATCGATTAACAAGGTTTGCTGCTAAAGCCAAAGCGAAAACCGAGGCTATGCCACCCGCGCCTATAACCTGTCTCCATCCTCTCCCTTGCCCTGTCTCTGCCGCTTGTTTTTCCTCCTTAACCTTATATCTCCATTTTGTCAGCAAAGTCGAAGATAGGAAGAAGAGGAGAAATATGAGGAAAGTCTGCCATCCTGTTAGGAAGACAGTTATGGCAATTGCTATAGCCGTTACTACGCCGCCTAAGGATAGACCACGGCGTTTATATGCTACGTAACCTATAGGGATCGAAAGGGTTAGCGCTAGTAATGTCTGCTGTATTACGTACTCCGTGGGCAATGGGAACACCTAGCCAAGAGAAATTCATAGAGATATTTAACGGTTATTTATAAGATTCGCAGTGAAATCGTTTATAGTTACTAATATCGTTGCTAGTAATTCTATTGTAATTGTCTGAATTAAAATGATAACAATATATATCAGAGCTGTTATAGATAGGAAGGGCACTTTGAAGCCCATAGAGAACATCGATAAGTTACTCGAAAAAATTATAGAAGGAAGTAACGTTGACGTTGACTCCACGGAGCTTCTTGTCAAGCCATCAGAAAACACCAGAGTTTTTCGAGTAAAAACAGCTTACAAGAATTTGCAAATATACATTATTGATACTATGGAGGGAGCTCGCATAGCAGCTGAGCCTGAAATCGTTGGAAAAGAATTCTTAAATTTAAACTTTAAAGCCGCTGTAGAAGCTGTTAATGCTATGAAGCAATTGATAACTTTAGATAAGCCCATAGTATTTCTACACATCTTGAGAGCATCACTGGGGTATATGCTACACGAAGCGTTATCCTCTCTAAATATACCGTATAGCGAGGCTTTCGTGAGAGTGAGATACGAGATAGGGTCTTACAGAGATCACGTTCAACGCCGAGTAATCGTACCGTTTAAGAAATTCGAGAATATGCCTAGAGGTGAAACGTCTTTAATGATAGCCGACACTGTAGCTACCGGACTTTCTCTAGAAGCTGCTTTAAAAACTGCATACGATGAGCTTGTAAAAAATGAAGCTCATATTGAAGAGCTAATCCTCTACGGCTTTTTATCCAAAAATGGAATAGAGAAAATTCACGACACAGCTCGTAAACTTGGAATAAAAACTGTCTATGTCTTCGCTATGCAAGACGTAACGCCGCTGGCATATAACATGTATGATATGCCACTCTACGGTCCAGACGAAAGTTACTGGAGTGAGAAAGGGGAAGTAAAATCCATTGGAGCAATAGTAGATATGCTCACTTTGAAGAGAATGCTATCAGAGTACGCGCCCGGCATGGATCAACCAGGAGATTGGAGCGAACGCCAAGATGTCTTATTTAACGGTCATGGCTACGAACATGGAAATATCAAAGGACATTTAGAGAAAAGCTTACACCTGCTGAAGAAACTTCGAGAATTAACTAAATCCGCGCCATGGTACAGCGAGTGGATTGATGAAGTATTTGAGAAACGACATCACGGATTAAAAGAGGCGTTGAGTAAACTCTAGCTTCTATCGGTTTCTAAGCCTATATACGTGCCTCTAGTTATCATAGCAATCGCCATCATAATACGAGTCCCCATATCTTTAGGACCGATAACTCTTGGATCCCCTTCCATATGACGGGTATTTATCACAACCGTCTCTATTTTCTTTTTAGAAATATTTTTGGCCACCTGTAGGAGGGACCTAATCGCCGGATCCCCTCCCAGAGGCACGTAATCCTTAACGCTCTTTTCCACTAAAGGCACATTTGCAAAGCCGTCGCTAATTAAGATTATAATTGGCGTATATCCTCTCC
>JALURF010000007.1 GCA_027017165.1 Thermofilaceae archaeon | reverse complement strand
GGCCATTCTGTTGTAGATACTTCGGCGCTAACCGGAGAATCCATTCCTAGGGAGGTAAAGACAGGAGACCAGGTTTTATCTGGTATGATAAACCTTAGCGGTCTTCTTTTAGTTAAGGTAACTAAAGAGTTTAAAGAATCAACTGTAGCTAGAATTTTGAGGCTCGTAGAAGAGGCTAGCGCGCGGAAGGCGAGGGTTGAGAAGTTCATTACCAGGTTTGCACGCTACTATACTCCAGCTGTAGTTGGCTTGGCCGCTTTGATAGCATTTATACCGCCGATTGTTACAGGAGCTTCTTTAACACTGTGGGTTTATAGGGCGCTGGTACTATTGGTGATCTCTTGCCCCTGCGCGCTTGTCCTCTCGATACCATTAGGCTATTTCGGCGGATTAGGTAGAAGCGCTAAAGAGGGAATACTAGTCAAAGGTTCAAATTTTCTAGATTTAATGGCAAATTTAAAAATTATGGCTATAGATAAGACAGGCACCCTTACAAAGGGAACGTTTAAGGTTTCAAAAGTAGTCCCTCAAAATGGGTTTAGTAAGGAAGAACTTCTCTATTATGCCGCTTTAGCTGAGTCGTACTCTAATCATCCCATAGCCCGGGCTATAAGAGAAGCTTATCCAGGAGAAGTTGCCAAGGAGAAGGTAAAGGAATACAAAGAAATTGCAGGACACGGAGTAAAGGCTAGAGTAGATAGTACCTTAATTCTAGTTGGCAATGATAAACTACTACATAGAGAACACGTTGAACATGGAGTATGTGACGTAGCTGGTGGTACTGTCGTTCATGTAGTTATAAATAGAACATATGCTGGCTACATAGTCATATCCGATGAGATAAAGGAGGAGGCTCCTCTAGCTATAAAAGAGCTTAGAAAGTTAGGAGTAGAAAAGCTGCTCATGCTCACTGGTGATAGTAGGCATGTAGCTAGAATCGTCGCAGAGAAGTTGGGGATAGACGAGTACTACGCCGAACTTCTTCCTGAAGATAAAGTAAGGCTTGTCGAGGAACTATGTTTAAAAGATAAAAAACAGGTAGTGGCCTTTGTAGGAGATGGGGTTAATGATGCTCCTGTAATAGCTAGAGCTGATATTGGAATAGCTATGGGCGCTTTAGGAAGCGATGCGGCTATAGAGGTGGCTGACCTGGTCATAATGGACGATAATTTAATGAAACTTCCTAAAGCTATTAGAATAGCTAGAAAAACTCGCAGTATAGTTTTTCAAAATATCGCATTAGCCCTAGTTGTAAAATTGTTCTTCCTGGGTTTAGGCGTTGTTGGCGAGGCCACAATGTGGGAGGCATTATTCGCAGATGTAGGCGTAGCATTAGTAACTGTATTAAACGCTATGAGAATCTTAAAATAGCCTAGATAAAACTCACGCCAAGTACAATCGATGCTAGTTTTCCAATGAGAAATGTTATTCCTGCCGAGCCTAAACCTGCGAGTAACATTTCTACTACCTTCTTTTTGACGTCTAAATTAGCCGAAATTGCTATTAAAAATCCTGTAATACCAAGCGCTACTCCGGCTAACGCTAACGATAACGGTACTGCATAATATAGGGGCAGGTTTAATAGGTATGGCAGTAGGGGTATAAACGCCCCTATAGCGTAGAAAACTCCGGTATACAAGCCGGATTTAAGAGGATCACCGAGTGTTTCCTCTCTAAAGCCGTATTCTTCTTCAACTATAATCTCCGATAATAAATTGCGATTTTTAGAAGATTCATCGGCTATGGCTCGAGCCAACTGTATACTAAATCCCTTCTCAACCATATACTTGACTATTCTCTCTTTAAAAAGATGAGCCACGTATAATGACGCATTTCTTATTCTTCGAAGTACGCTCTCGCGTACTTGTTTCTGAGCACGAGCACTTGCTAAAGAACCTATTCCCATGGAAAGGGCTCCTGCAATGCCGACTATTAGTCCTCCTAAAGCTACGTGGAAAGAACTGCCGTAGGCCCCCGCTAATCCACTAACAACAGATAAAACTTCTACCAATCCGTCATTCATGCCTAGG
>JALURF010000006.1 GCA_027017165.1 Thermofilaceae archaeon | reverse complement strand
CGCATACTCACGCCTGGACTTAGTAGAATTATTCGTCACAAATACTATTTTAGCTAACTTCCAAAGCTTCTTTAAACCTTTAATATTCTCCTCTATCGGTTCTCTCCCCTTCCAGAGAACGCCATCTAGGTCTACCATGACCAGCTTATACTCTAACATGCCACCACAAGGCGAAGTAGAACTTTAGAATTTAAACTTCTTACTTTCTTATCCTTATACTTTTAAACTTCTTACATACCTCGATAAGCACAGGCTCTATAGGAGTTCTTTCAATCGCTGAGCCCGATACAAAGCCTACAGCCTCTGTCGCAGTTAAAACCTTTTCTACACTCTCAGGGTCTTTCATAGGACCACCATGCGTTATCGGTATAAAATCTCTCTCAGGTCTAACTTCAAAAGCAATTTTTAGCAACTTATTCGTTCTCTCAATAGCCTCTTCGATGGAAACCGTAGTTTTAGCTCCTACAATACCGCCAGCCGTTAAGCCCACGTGTACAGCTATTATATCCGCTCCTGCCTCCGCCATTTTCCTACATTCGTCTTCTGTAAAGCAATAAGCTATAGTGAGCATATCCATTTCTCTAGCAATTTTAATCACCTCAACTTCTCTATCATAGCCGAACCCTGATTCTTCTAAATTCCTTCTGAAGAGGGAATTTTTATCTATAAGCCCTACTGTCGGAAAATTCATTATACCAGAGAATCCCATTTTCCTCAACTGTTCAAGATATACAGGCCATATAGTTCTCGGATCTTGAGCGCATACTCCAGCTATAACTATCGAGTTTTTAACTCTAGGCAGAATCTCATACCCGAGCTCGAGTACAAGCTTATTGGTATCGAATATCGGGAGTAAACCCGAGAGTGAGCCTATACCTAAATGTCTACCATAACCCGAATTATATACTCCTATAATATCGATACCCGCTATGTCCATGCATTTCGCAAAAAAGCCGTCGCCAGCACTCGCGATTATAATAGGCCTCCCTTTTTCAACTTCACTCCATAAACGTTTAAGAGCTTCCCTCCGAGGAATAAATCTTGCCGTAAGATCACCTCCGGAAGATATAGATTTTAGTAGTAAATAAATTATTTCAAAAAAGGATAAATATCAGGTCTATGCATAGGTAGTTTAATTAACCCTGACGACACTATCTCTATAATAGAGTTCGGAGGTAGCGTTATGTTAGGTAGTGATTTATATAGGAAAAGAGTCGAATCTCTAATCTCCTACATTACCGAAAGAAATCTCGATTTAGCTCTATTAACCAGCCCGGCTAATGCGTTTTACTTTACAGGCTTCGAAAAAGCTATAGCGACAATAATAACCGGAGATTCAAAGCCAGTCTTAATAGTTCCCAGACACATATATCCTACAGCTAGAAGAAGTATAAAATATGGAGAAGTTATAGCGTTCTGTAGTTACGAAACAGATTTCGCCCCTCATGAAAAAGTCCTAGTAGGTGAATTATGGGAAAGTTTGAAGAGAGAGTTTTTAAGGAAAGTTCGTAAGATTGGCTTGGATTTTTCAGGGCTTAAACTCGGCGACTATTTAAAAATAAAAGCGATGAAGTTAGAGATCGAAGACATATCTCCTAGAATAAGAGAGATGAGGAGTATAAAAAGCCCGGAAGAGATCAATCTCATAGAGAAAGCGGTTATGGTCAACCGTAAAGCTATGGAAAGAGCGATTAATAGTTTGGAGGAGGGTATTTCAGAACTCGAAGTACTAGCGGAAATTTACGACGTGCTCACGCGTAGCAACGCTATGTACCCATCGAGAGTATCTTTTGGCAAAAACTCGGGAGAACCTCACGCGCCGCCTAGCATGAAAAAATTGAGAAAGGGAGATCTCGTTTTAATCGATATAGGAGCTAGACTGGAGGGATATTGCAGCGACGTCACTAGAACAGTGATATATGGCGAAGCACCCCGAAGGAGCCGCGACTTATTCGAATATGTGAAAAACGTCCACCGCAGAGTTATAGATGCCATAAAGCCAGGTATTGAAGTAAAATCACTAGATTTACTCGTGAGATCTATCTTCAAGGAACAAAAC
>JALURF010000005.1 GCA_027017165.1 Thermofilaceae archaeon | reverse complement strand
AGTCGTATGAGACAATAACTTTTAAATTAAGTTTCCTTGCGACATAAGCGGTTAAAGCATCGTCGAAATCTAAGCCTTCATCTCTCATAATTTCTGTAGCTTTTATCTTATCGTAGATCATTAAAGGATAAATTGTTAAGCCTTTATACTGTAGGATAGAAGTGAGGAAAACCGCTATGTCTCTCCAAGATTTTCCATAGTTTTCCATAACGGTAACTACGTTGTCTAAGTGGAAATCCGTGGTATAGGCATTTAATCCACCAGTTTGAACCATTTTGAGAAACTTTTTTGAAGCTTCGCCGTGTTTCTGCGCTAGCTGAACCTCTAAGAAAATATTAGAGTCTATGAACATGCGCTATCCCACGCTTTTCTCAGCTCTAATTCTCCTAGCCTCGTGTTGAAGCTCAACACCACTCTTCTTAACATGGCTGAGCATTCCGTAGATCGCCTCAACTGGGTCATCTAGTAAGCCGATAACTTCTATAGCTTCTGAAACTCTGGCGATCCATTCATTAAACGCTTTTTCAGCAGCTATGCTCAAGGCGCCTCTGCCATACCCGTATAACTCCATAGCCACTTTTCTAAATCTCTTCTCGACATCATCTGAGATGTATACTTTGATACTTCCCATTTAAATCACCTAAGAGATAAAGAACTAAAGAGCTTGATAACTTTATCTCCTATCATCGAAATTCCGTAACACACGGCTGGTCTATGTAAGATTCTCTAATGCGGTTTATAGGGTGGCTTATATACCGCTTAACCTTTATTTTACACGGTGATAGATTTGCCTATTTTAGAAGAGCTCATGGAATATTTTTTCATAGTAGGGCATAGAGGTGCTAAAGGCTTAGAGCCTGAGAATACTCTTAGGTCTATAAGGCGTGCTTTAGAGCTGGGCGTTGACGCGGTAGAGGTGGATGTTAGAGTTTCTAAGGACGGCTATCCCGTAGTTATCCATGATGAAACGGTGGATAGGACCACTAATGGAGAAGGACCCGTGGCTGAGATAAGTTTAGAAGAGCTCCGCAGGCTCGACGCTGGGATGGGCGAGAAAATCCCCCTGTTCGAGGAAGTTTTAAGAGAAGTCCATGGGAAGGCTGTTCTCTTTGTGGAGTTTAAGGTTTCCGAGGCAGTGGATCCCGTGTTGAAAAGGGTGGATGAGTTAAACGCTTGGAAATCTGTACTTTTCATCTCTTTCTACCAGGAGCACCTCTTAAAGGTTAAAGAGTATAAAAGAGACGCCTATATAGGATTGATATACTCAAAGCCCTCCGATGGGATAGTTTTGGCTAAAAAGATAGGAGCAATAGCCGTACTGCCCCAGTATAGATTGGCGACCGAGAAAGCCATTGCGTTTGCTAGGAGGTTGAAGCTCATGGTCGTTCCCTGGGTTGTAAACGACTTGGAGATGGGGAGGAGGCTTAAATCCTATGGAGCGAGCGGTTTAGCTACTGATAGGCCGGATCTCTTGCTGGAGTTGAGGAGTGTTGTTTAGCGTCGACAAAACTGCGTGAGAATATGAGCCTATTCGAGGAAATATTAGACGTGGAGAAGGTAGTGGCTTTCCAGCCGCATCCCGACGACGTGGACTTGGCGGCTGGTGGATTGATCAAAAAGTTGACATCTAGAGGCGCTGAGGTCGTGTATGTGACATTGACCGATGGTTCCTCGGGTACGCTGGATTTAGAGTTGACACCCGAGAAATTGGCGGAGATTAGAAAGAAGGAGCAGGAGAGAGCCGCTGAGATTTTAGAGGTTAAAGAGTTAATCTGGCTGGGCTATAGAGACGCTTATCTGCCCTACTCCTTCGAGATTAGAGATAGACTTATACATATTTTGAGAAAGTATAAGCCGGAGCTGGTCCTAACCCCCGACCCGTGGGTGTCTTATGAAGCCCATCCAGATCATAGGCATGGAGGGCTTATGGGTGCTGAAGCCGCTTTCTATGCCTCGCTGCCGAACGTGAATAGAGAGAGTATAGAGGAGGGATTGACGCCTTCAAGCCCTTCCTATGTTGTTTTCTATTTCACCGAGAAGCCTAACTTATACGTGGATATAACCGATGTTTTCAAGTATAAGGTAAAGGCTGTGAAAATGCACGAGTCGCAGTTTGGAGAGGGGATTGAAGAGATATTGAAAAAAATAGGGGAGAAGTACGGAGCGGAGATAGGAGTTAAATATGCTGAAGCTTTTAAAGCCGTAAGGCCCTATTGTCTACACGTTTTCGGAGTCTTCTGCCGAGATTTCTAGCTGAAATCTCGTCAGTTAGTATTATATTATGATCTTCTCCTTAACTCTATCGAAGTGGAACATCTTATGTTCATTGCATGAGTATTTTTATAAAAAGTGACAGTAAAGGTAATATATCTATTTAGCCAAATCTCTGTTAATATGGAAAAATATAGAATAAATCAACCTATAATGGAGGTATTTAAAGACGAAAAGAAAAATATCTTATTCACCGCGTTAATTCTATTAAATAAACCCGGCGTGCTAAGACGAGTAGCTGAAATTTTTGCCAGACACAACGTTAATATCTTAAGTGGCATTCATTATGGGCCTGCCGATAAAAAAGAAAGTATTTGGGTTTTCTCAGCTGATTTCACTCATGCTGATGCCGCTCCAGAGGTTATATTTAAAGAAATTGAAAAACTAGACATCGTATATTCAGTCAAATATGGCGTGAAGAGACTGGCAAAATACTACTTCCTCCCTTTTGGATAAGTCTAAACGTATTAGATAAAGGAGTTATTATACAAAAGAAAAGTTGGCTACGTGAGGTAAGTAAAGTTGTAGTAGAAGAGTTCGGTAGCGGAGCTGAAGCTTTAATTTTCCACATAGGTTTTAGAGCAGGCTATCGCATTGTAGACCACTGGGCGGAAGCTTCAGGTTTAAAAGGTAAAGAACTCGTAGTTTTGGCTCTTGAAGCAGCAAAATTATTTAATTGGATAGATGACTATAAGATTCTAAAACTCGACTTGAAAAAGCCCAATATCACTTTTAGAGTTTGGAATTTAATGGATTGTAGCCCATTTAAGGAAAAGATGCGCGAAACGACTAGCCACTATTTTAGAGGTATGATTTCAGGGTTCGTGTCCAAAATAGCAGGTAAGGACTTAGTTTTCATCGAGACAAAATGCATAGCTAAAGGAGATCCCTATTGTGAATTTAAGACGAAATCTCTGGTAAAATGAGAACATTTTATATTTCTCAGCTGAAATAGTGAAGCCATTTTTCTATAACTTTACCTATTAAGTAGTAGATATTCTCGGCAGTGTTTACTCCCGGGCATACCGCATCCACATAAAGGTAGATTCTCCGCTCGCCGAGTCGTATTTCGGCGTCTTCTCCTTCTCTGTTTATGGGCTTTCTAGTGACTAGGAATGGGTACATGCGGCACACTCTCGGCCTGTTGTGGTATATTAGGCATTTAGCTTTACCTTCTTCGTAGTCGAGGAATATACATGATCCATCGTACTTTTTCATCAAGTAGTATTTCCCCCTATAGCCGACGGCAATGGGCCCGTATTTGGCGTTGTAGTATAGTACTTCTCCTTGTGAAAGCTGGATTATATATCGTCTACAGCATTCGCCGCACCTAATGCACGTCCATCCACGAACGTCTTTCCAGCCGACGTACGCGTGTTTCCTTGATCGCATTTTACCACCGCCCTGTACGACGCTCGATAAGCCACTACTAGGACAAATATAATAAAAGAGCTTAAAACTATAACTATCGGCAAAGCATATTTCTCTTCTAAGCTTTTAGAAATTCTTATCTCAACCACAGATACTTCTCCATTTTTGACGATAATTTCTAAAATTCTAGATTTATCATCAAATCTGTAAACATGACTGGCAGGCATTGAGAGTATGAAACTGTTATCGTAGTGGCGTCGAGGCAGATAGATTAAGGCTCTACACTTCTCTTTCTCAACTTCTAAACAGGTTGTAAAATCTCCATTTCCAGTGTTAAAGAATATTCTTGATGGCTTACAAGTGCTCGATAATACGCGAGGCCTATCTAATACGTTCATTATATGTTCTTTTTCCTCACCATTAGGGTATAGCAAGCCGAAGCCATCCACGTCTCTCCAGTAGGTCCACCAAGCATAGCCTAAACCGTACTCCCCGAACAAGTTTAGAACGTCTCTAACCCAGTCGGCCGCCCTGTACGCGCCTGACCCTACGCCGAACTCTCCAATCCACACAGGGACTCTTCTCTCAAGGCCTAGTTCAGCGCATTTTTGAACTGCACTCTTCAATTCTAAAAAGCTCGTTTTCTCATATCCTGTTTTTCCATCCCATGTTCCGCCCACGTAGAAGTGTATGGTCAATACTATGTTTTCTCCAGTTATCCAGGGTACTGCGTCTAACTCGCCTCCCCAAACCGGCATGTACATTAGAATATGCTTTTCATCAACTTTCCTGATCTCCTCAAATACGTACTTGTAAAACTCCTCTACCAGTTTTACGAATTCTTCCTCGGGCAAGAGGTCGTAGCGGGGCATGGGCTCGTTAAACACATCATAAGCGGCTATCGTGGATTCATTCCTATACCTTTCGGCGACTATCTTCCAAACCTCGGCGAACTCCTTCCACAACTCCTTATTTTTAAAGAATTTAACCGAAGCCTCTAAATAGTTCTGAGCATCGGGGACTATCCGGTCGGGAAAGCCGCAGCCTCCATATCTACTGCTCCACCTCCACTGGTGCATATCCAATACCACGTAGAGCCCGTGCTTTTTAGCCCAGTAGATCATCCAATCCACTATTTTGAGGTATTCCTCGTTGATCACTCCGGGCTCAGGCTCTATATAGGCCCAGCCTATAGGCAACCTGACAACGTTGAAGCCCCACGAGGCTATCCGCTTAAAGTCTTCCTCGCTGTGGCCAAACCAGCCGAATTCAAGCCCCATATAGTTGACGCCCTGTAAGAGGACGTACTCCCCCTTCTCATTTACAATAGATAGATTTCCCGTTTCTAGCCATGGAGGACTTGGAAGTTCTTTTAAAGGAGGCTCTGTTAAGGCGTAAGCTTCATCTATCTTCCCTTCTAGCATGTTCTGCGCGAACTCCTCTATTATCTCTCTGTTCTTTGTGAATAGAACTCCTTTAACTATAGAGATAAAGCTGTCTAGATCGAAATCGTCGTACTCAACTATAAGCAATTCTATACTGGAGTCTTCAAGCCAAAACCTGAGGGAAAAAGAGGAACTACCCCAGTTTCGTTCATCTTCAACGCTTACGCTCGTCAATGTCAACGGAATAAGGGCGAGCTCCTCCTCTGGTAAAACCACTGCTATTACGTGGCGTTTCAGATAAATGGGAGTTTTAGATATTTCCCGGGCAAAGCGAAGCTCGGTTTTTTCCGCGAAAGTGTAGAAGATCCACGTTTTAGCCCACATTTTACGTGTTTCTAGACTCCAAGACCCCCAGGCTAAAGCCTCTAATTCCACACCTATATCTATGGAAGCTTTTATGAGTACGGCTTTCCTCCACGAACCGGTAAAAACTTCCACTCTATAGCTTAAAGTAGTTCCCCCATATTCTTTTATTCCTTCTGCGCGTAAAACTCCTGGCGATACGCGTATTTCTCCGTTTTCCCACCAGGACTGATGGGTAAAATCGATCCATCCTTTCATCCACAGCGCAAAGCCTAAACCAGGTAGGATTCTCCCATTTTTCCCTATTATATCTAAGCTTCCGTTATTCCTGAGTATGAGCTTATAACTGCCTAGAATGATCTCCTCTTCGCCTGCCGAGGGATATACATAAAGTGTGGAGAATATTACAATGAGAACTAATATCGCTATTTTCTCTTTCATAATCTCGTTATTTAATATCGAGAGATTTCATAAATAAGATAATTGCCGTCGCTATTTCCAAAGATTCCCTAGCCGCATCCAAAGCATCTTCCGGCTCCATCTCCCTAATATACCTTTTAATCTCAAGAATCCTTAAGACTTCACCCCACATTTTCTCCGGGAGTTTGTAAACACCAGTTAGTATATCTTCGGGATCCACCTTGAGCTCAGCGGCTATAGCTTCTAGGGAGTAAAATACCGTAAAGACCGATAGTTCTTTAGCTTTTTCTCCTTTAAATTCCTCAGCTTCGTTCAGTTTCCGCGATGCTAGGAGTAGATAGTCTGTCGACTTCATTGAAACTATGATAGTGGACTGTTGGTAATATCGTTTATGTTGAAGGCTTAATATCGAATTCACAGTAAGGATCTCCCATAGCCATGCATTTGACTTCCTCAGCTACTACTTCTACTCCAAAATGTTCTGAGAAAAGGCCTGATAAAAAGCCTCTGACTAGCTGTGATTGAGGCTTTGACATAATGCCCATGCTCTTTTTTATTTCATAACACTCCCAGCTATTCCATAGACGTACTTTAGCCGTTTTCTTGATGCTATTATATGCGATTATTTTGCTGTCCTCCCACCATCCTAGGGCTTGAGTTGATAGAAGAGCATCTACCAGCGTATCAATACTATTTCCCTCTCCTCTAATACGTCTGTGCGCCTCATAGGTGTATTTACCCCCCTTATACCATAAATGCCAGAGAATAGCTCCGCTAGAAGCTTCTCCCAACCCTTCTATTATTGAGTAAAAATGTTGAGAACTTTGAATAATAGTTTTTCTTCCACAATATGACACTGGCTTTATCCCTTCCAGGATGAGTAGTCCACCTGTTCGAGGAGGTATGACTCTTATCCCTTCAATACGTTTGTCTTTCTTTAATCTCTCAACCAAGTAATTTACGTCATGAACTGCTTGAGAAAAATCGGCTATTGCTATCGTTATTTTATCTTCTTCATCATAAC
>JALURF010000004.1 GCA_027017165.1 Thermofilaceae archaeon | reverse complement strand
ATAAGGAGCTATAAGCGCTGTTCTCTTAATGTACTCTACTATTTTCTTGCGGGCTGCCGACCAATTACCCTCAACCGTTAGCTCCACTACCGTTCCATGCCACTTCGAATTTTTTCTCGCTACTCTACTGCTGCAAATTATCGGAATGTTCTTTTCGATATCTATCATAAGCTCATACTCGTAGATCGCCGGAGAGTCGGGAGTCGCGCTTCTAACATATATGGGCTTACCAGTGGTTATCTGCGAGTAGAGGACCACCATTTTTATTCCAAGTCCGAAAACTCCTCTAGCCTGTCTTAGAACATACTTCGATCCATAGAATACTCTGGCGAATACGTTGGGGACCTCTTCTGCCGGGATTCCTATTCCATTATCTTCAGCTCTTACGGTTACTTTAGCTGGATCGTTTTCGTCTATTCTTATAGTTAATTTTATCTCTGGAAGTATGCCATAAGTCTCTGTGGCGTCTAGTGAATTCTCGACAAGTTCTCTAACAGTTTGATAGAGAGCCCTAGCTGGGTTAGAGAATCCCGCTATTTCTCTATTTCTCCAGAAGAATTGTGACGGGCTTAGGCCTCTATACTCCACTTTCGCTTCTGGCATTCTTGACCCCACTGCTATAAAGAATTACTCTATAAAAACGTTAAGCCATAGAAATAGGGAAGCCCCGGGCGGGATTTGAACCCGCGACCTGCGGCTTTCTTGGCGCTACATACAATTTCGGGGCTCCCCTGAGAGAGCCTGGCCGCCGCTCTACCGCTAAGCTACCGGGGCTATTGGGACATATAACAAACTCTCTTATATTTTTCACTCATCATTGACTAGGGATAGACTCTTCGCACTGTTCTGGGGAAGGGTATCGCCTCCACTATGTGAGGTAGTCCGGCTATCCACATAACCAGTCTATCCATCCCAAGCCCGAAACCAGCGTGGGGTACACTTCCATATCTTCTTAAATCTAGGTACCACTCGTAGTCTTCAGGTCTAAGGCCGAACTTGAGTATCTTATTTATAAGTTCTTGTTCATCGCTTATCCTCTCTCCTCCGCCGATTATCTCCCCGTAACCTTCAGGGGCTAGCACGTCTTCGGCTAGGGTTACTTCGGGTCTTTGAGGATCGTTTTTATGGTAGAATGCTTTTACCTCTTCAGGAAATCCGTAAAGGACTATGGGTTTGTCGAATTGCATAGTTAATACTCTCTCTTCATCCGCTCCGAGATCTTCACCCCATCTTACTTCGACGCCTTTCTTCCGTAATATTTCTATAGCTTCATCGTACGAGATTCTATAAAAGGGCGGTTTTACATTTTCAAGCATCTCGATGTTACGTTTTAAAAACTCTAGTTCTTCCAGTCTTTCTTCGAGAACTTTCCTAACGACATAGGTTATTAGCTCTTCTTCGACTTTAATTATGCCGTTCATATCAGTCCATGCGGCTTCTGCTTCCGCGTGCCAGAATTCGGTTAGATGCCTCCGCGTTCTAGATTTTTCAGCCCTAAAGGATGGAGCTATCGTATAGACTTTCTCGAGCGAAAAGATTAGGGCTTCTAAGTAGAATTGAGAAGACTGGGTTAGGTAGACTTTTCGCTTCTTACCTACGTAATCGAGTTCGAATAAAGTCGCTCCCCCCTCAACGGCTGCCGTTATAAACATTGGACAATGTACTTCGTAGTACCCCTGATTTCTGAAATATTCGTGTACTGCTTTAAACACCGTATCCCTTATTTTAAGTATGGCATTCATTCTACGGCTTCTCAGCCACAGATGCCTAACATCCAAGAGGAATTCTGGAGAAGCGTCTTTCGTTATCGGAAACTGGTGCGAAGGTCCTACGACTTTAAATTTTTCAACTCTTACCTCTTTGCCCCCTGGAGCTCTCTTATCCTCCTTTACTATCCCGCTTAAGACAAGAGAAGCCTCGATCCCAATTTTTTCCAATTCGGGAACTATACTTGGATTCTTCTCTACTACCGTTTGTATTACTCCGGTAGAGTCTCTGACTATTATAAAGGCTTTATCTCCAAATTCTCTATAGCGGTAGACCCAGCCTCTAATACTAACTTTGCTGCCCTCTTCTAATCGGAAAACTTCCTTTATAGGAGTATATTTTCCCGATTCAATAAGAACCACTCTCCACACAGGACTACTCTATTAACCTTTAAAGCCCATATTTATTCCTTGCGTAGACTATACGACTGGTTTCCCGAATCTCGGTATAGCTTCAAGCTTAGTTCTTTTCATTAGAATTTCTCTCAACACAATCGTAGCCTTTATCCTAGACAAAACCTTGTTGTTATTGCCACAGTATGGCGAATAGATGCACTTGGGACAGCCATCCGCGCATTTGCAATTGGAGACTATATCATATGCTTTCAACAGGACTTCTTCTATTTTTCTTACAATAGTTTTTGAAACTCCTGAGCCTCCTGGATACGCGTCGTAAATGTATATATGTCCGGATGGAAAGCTTACACCTCCTATATCTGATGCCGCTGCTCCCGTAACTAACTGGGCCGCTGTTATCATAGCGTGCTCTATTGCGTGGAAAGCTTCAGCGTTTTCCATTTCGCTCCCTTCAGTCTGCACGGGGAAGATTATCAATAAACCTTTAGTTCTGAAGTTGTAGCTGTACTCTCTATCTAAGATTTTCTCCTCAAGCATTTCCATTGAAGGGAAACGTTTTACAACATATCCGTAAACTACCTCGTTTAAAGTAAGGTCTAGATATTCGAGAGGAAGCCCATAAGCTTGAGATTTGTCTAAAGTCTCGATTTCATGAGGTAGAGTGTAGTAGAGAGGGTAAGTCACTAGATCATATCCTTTTGGTAATGCGGCTACTACGGCTCTATTTTTCTCTAGTTTTAGGGAAAGATATGGGGTGCCTCCGTGTAGGTATATAGCCCCAGGGTGGAGCTCTCTTAAAGCCATGGGCATTTCACGAAAACCTATAGTTTTACCGGTTTTCGTAACTATTCTCACTATATCTCCGATCCCTCTGATGTTTAGTTTCCTTCTTAAAACTCTTCTCCCTTTCACTGTGGGCACTACATACCTTTTTACTCTCACCAGTCCCTCCTTCTCCAGATTCATAATAACTCTTTTTTCAAATTCGTTTAGCCTATCTATCGTTAGAGAGGATTCAGCCGCCATCGCTAATAGGTGGATTTTAGCTATTTCATCGTTATCCAAGTTTAGGATTATAGGATCTATTCGTTGTTTAAAGAATTCTTCGGGATTTCTCTCGTAGTACGAGCTTATGGGATCGTCTCCTAAAATCGTGAAGATAAAGGCAGTCTGCCCTCTGCGCCCAGCTCTCCCGGTTCTCTGAATATATTTCGAAAAAGTGGGAGGTACGTTGTACAGGATTATTGAGTCTAGATCTCCTATATCGATTCCCAGCTCTAAGGTGGGGGTAGCTATTACCGCTTTTATTCTCCCACTTTTCAATCCTTCCTCTATCCTGCGTCTTATTTCCGGTGGTATACCAGCTCGATGAAGCTCAACTTTGAGTTTATACCTATTGGCTAAAAGCTTCAAAAACTCTGCAGTTCTGTGACTATCTACAAAAAGCAAAGTTTTAAAATCGGATTCTAGGCAACGTCTCAGTAGAACGATAGCTTCCATACGTTTAGATCTTTCAATAGGCCTAACTAAGACGTGTATTAGCCTCCCCCTTCTCCCGTAAGACGCTCTAACGACCTTTACGGGTTCTCCGAAAATCTGACTAGCGAATTCTTCCGGGTTTTCGAGAGTAGCAGATGTTCCTATAAACTGTACTCTATGACTTATCGCTTTTTTAAGCCGACGCATAATATACGCTACGTGGATTCCGAAAACACCGGAATATACATGCATATCGTCAAGTATTACGAATTTTAGTGATGATATGAGTTTACGAAACTCGGGTGAGAAAAGAAGGGAGACGTGTATCATATCAGGGTTTGTTATTAGGATTTGAGGCGGGAAATTGTAGATATTTTTCCTCTCTCTTTCGGGAATATCTCCGTCGTAAATAGCCGCTCTAAGCCCGAAAAAATAAGATAGGAAATCGTTAATTCTTTTATATTGGTCTCGAGCCAGAGCTTTAGTTGGATAGATGAGGAGAGCTTGTACTCCTCGGTAAGGTTCTTCGAGGATTTTTTCGATTAAAGGTATTAGGAAAGCTTCAGTCTTACCGGTGCCGGTTCCGGCTGATATGAATACGTTCTCGCCTTCGAGGACGTTTTTTATGGCTTCCTCTTGAAATTTATACAGTCTAGTTATACCCCGTTTCTTTAAAACTCTTTTTATTTCATCTCTCACGGGCAGGTCTTCTACTTTACAGCTAAGCTCGATTTCTCCCGGTTCTTCAACATAAGTGTATACTACTCTGTGATGTGAATCTTTCAACACAGTGTCCAATAAATCCATGCTTCTCTACCACATATAATAACCTACAATTATAATAATCTCTCCGGTATTAAACGAATAATGCTCCCAGACTACCTAAAATTTACAGTGGTCGTCGACGATTTAAGCTCGCATGGCCACTTGCTCCCGTCGCACGGTTTATCCATATATATTGAGCTCCCCCTCTCTAATGAGAAGAAATTACGCATAATGTTCGATGCTGGAAATAGTTTTCAAATTCTGGACTATAACGCTAAGGCTTTAGGAATAAGATATGATCTGCTAGATTACGTAATCATTTCTCTGTGGAGGAAGTGTCATATAGGGGGTTTATTGACCAGTTTAAAGACGAAAGGAAATATGAAAATTGTAGTTCCGCCTCTTCACACTAAACATTCTAACGATAAACTTAGAGAAAGGGGCTACCTGCTAGGTAGCGATTTTAAGCATGAGATATTAGAGCTCATAGGTTCTCTCGGAAATAGGATAAAAGAGTACGCTCTAATAGTAAAACTTCGTAAGGGTCCTGTAGTCTTCACGGGATGTTTAAGATTTGGAATAGAAGAGCTTTTTAAACAGCTTCGTAGAAACGGCTACACTCGTGTATATGCAATCGTGGGCGGATTAAATATGTCTATTCTCGACGTTATGACGCTGGAATACTTAAAAAAGGCCGTAGAGGATCTTAAGGTGAAAATCATATACCCTTTACATTCTACAGCTCCTCAGGCTAGGAGAGTAATATTAAAAAACCTTTTCAATTTAGATATGGAGTGTGGGGTTGGGCTCAGTGCAACAATACTTTAATACTTTGACGTTTTTAGGTTTAATAGCCGCTCTATACACACTACTATACTCTTTAAAGAAACTAAAACCAGAAATATTAGAGAAGTATGGAATATCGCTAGAGGGCCCAATAGTACTCGTTAGGACAAAGAGATTTAACGAAATTATCGAAAACATTGGTAGTAAGTATAGGAAACTAGTCTGGCTAATCTCCTATATAGCTATAGCAGTTGGCTTTTATTTAATGTTTATCGGAGTACATTTTATACATTCAAACCTCATCGCCATAATTTTCCGATCTCCTACCGCTGCTCCGGTGGAACCCCTATTGCCGGGAATAAATATAGGCTTAGACTCACTACCTTACATGGTATTTGCCATAGCGGTAGTTCTTTTACCTCACGAACTCGCCCATGGAGTTGCAGCATCAGCTTTTAAAGTTCGTATAAAATCTTCTGGACTTCTCTTAGCTTTAGTCCTCTTTGGAGGCTTTGTAGAGCCCGAGGAGGAAGAGCTAAAAAAAGTCCCTCTTTTAAAGAAGCTGGGATTTTTGTCAATAGGCAGTTTCGCTAATTTTCTCACATTCTTCCTTGTAGTTGAGTTATTCACTCTGCTCATGACTCCTTCGGGAGTTTTGGTTAGAGGAACTCTCCAAGGGTATCCAGCTGATGGCGTTCTCGAGCCTAACGATGTTATAATCAAGATCAATAACGCGTCCATTTTTACTCTGGATGACTTGATAAAATTTATGAAAACTACAAAGCCGGGAGATAACATAACGGTAACTATAGTCAGAAAAGGAGAAAAGGTGAAGTTATTTCTAACTTTAACAGAGGATCCTAGAAATTCTTCTAAAGGCTTTATGGGAGCTAGATTTGATAATTATTATAAACCTATATTTTCTTTAAAAACCTTTAATCCGTTTATACAAAGATTTGCAATTGAAATCTATAAGATATTTAAATGGGTCTACCTTCTCACGATAAGCGTTGCGGTGATGAACATGTTACCCATATACCCCTTCGATGGAGGTAGGGTAATCTATTCTATTTTAGAGAACTTTTTGAAGGAGGAAAATAAAATAAGTATACTAAAACTATCTATTACCCTATATTTTGCCGCAGTACTTTTTGCGAATATTATACTCTCTGTCAGAACATGGGGGTTGGGGACTTGGCTTCCTTAAAAGAAAAAGATCTCTCTTATGCAGTAATGGCAATGATTATCTCCACATCGTTAGCCGTAATAGCAGTCGGTCTTCCTATCGAGAATTTCCTTAGCGAATATGTAGTCAGTAAAGATTTTCCATGGTATGTGGCGTGGCGGGTTGCTGTGGCGGAGTTTCTGCTCTGGATTTGTAGTCTCCTATTGAACACTTTTGAAGAAAAACTTTCCAGATACCTTCTCTTCTTTTCCTCGATTCTTTTCGCTATGGCCCACTATTATGAATTGTACATTATATCTCCCTATAGTAGCAAATCTCTCGGAATAGCCTGTAAGGCTAGCATCTATCCGCTGTTTTACGTGTACACATGCAATTTTGTAAACGGTTTTTCAGGAATGACACTTTACTTAGATATGGGACAAATCATACCACTGATAACATTTTTCATTTTAACTCCTAGAGAAGTAGTGCTGAGAAATATAAAATCTATTTTAAGAACATTTCGCCGAGCTCTTTAAGAT
>JALURF010000003.1 GCA_027017165.1 Thermofilaceae archaeon | reverse complement strand
CTGCTAGAGAGGAAGCTTTGCCGGGGTTTTCTAAAAGCTCTTTTATCGCGCTCGCAAGCTCTACAGTGCTGCCAGGAGTGACGAGTAGAGCCGTATCACTGAAATACTCGGCTATTTCAGGTATTTTAAAAGCCACGACAGGTTTTCCATAAAGATACGCTTCTAGAACAACCGTTGGAACCCCCTCTACAAGAGAGGGCAACGCAAGCACGTCAGCCGTTTTATATGCTTTCAGTAATTCCTCTCTAGGCACTCGACCGAGGAAAACGACGTTTTCTCGAAGTTTGAGTTTTCTAACTAATTTTTCACATTTCTTTCTAAAGCTTCCCTCTCCAATCACAAGTAGTTTAATCTTAAAGTCTTTCCTTGCTAAGTGAATAGCCTTTATTAGAAAGTTTAAACCTTTCCGTTTTATAATAGCTCCTACGTATAAAACCACCTTCCATTCGTCTAAGCCGTATTTTTCGATAAAATCGCTGTTGTCTACGTTAACATCGTAATCCGCGGGGTCTATAGCGTTAGGCACGACCTCTATCTTCTCCCTCTCAACTCCCAGCTTTTCTATAAATTCTGCATCATTCCTCGACAGAGCTATTACTCTATCCGCACTTTTTAGACTCCATTTGCCTAAAGTCCAGTTATAGATATACATGACTAAAATTTCGAGTACGCTCTCCGGATAGAATAACCCGTGAGAATGTATTATAAGCGGTATTCTATGTCTTCTTTTAGCTAGGGCTACTATATTAGTTATAAATGCGTGCTCGTCGTGAGCATGTATTATATCGAATTTCTTCATATAGTCTATTTCACTTAAGAGGCTAAGAGTTAGGGGATTTCTCATAACCACCATTCCGGGTTTAACCCTTTTAACTTGATATGGTAAGTTCGGCTGGGCGTCTGAGGGTATAGCCGTAGTTAATACTCCAACTTTAAACCCTGCTTCGTGGAGCCTATTCGAAAGTTTATAAACGAAATTCTCCATTCCGCCTACATGAGGAGGAAAGTAGGGAGTCACCATTAAGATTTTCAAAGAGCTATACCTCCTATCAAGCGTGAACCTATAAAGCTCGTTGCTTTAAGAGGGATTTTCCTCCAGAGACGGGATAGCAATAAGTATTTACGTTGATGAGGATCTGGAGGCGTGACCCTTCCCGAGGGAGAGTACACCATGTGGTAGATTTCCCTCTCGTCTCCGCCCCATCTCTTCTTGAAGAAGTATATACCAGTATTCTTCCGGGTTCTCCCGAAATCGAATATTTCGAAATTTCTATCTGAGAGTTCCTCGATTATATTCCATAAAAGTAGGTACGACGCGTTAAATTTCCTATACTTCCTCAACGCTATGTTTTGCCAGAAATTAGCCCATTTATCTCCCAATAATATGACGATAGCTCCTACAGGCTCATCGTTCATCAGTGCCAAATCTATCAGAAGCCTATTCCCTAGGAAATCTCCTAAGTTCTCGTATAATCCGAAAGCGTGGGGCGGGCTTCCGAGTTCTCTAGCCCCTTCCAGATACAATCTGTAGTAGAATTGCCTCAAATCTTCCAAGTTTTCTACACGTTTTAGCTTAACCTTGTTTTTAAGAGCATACCTTACCGAATTTCTAATTTTCTTGTTAAGTCTATTCCATAAAACCTTACTCGGTTTTCCTATGTTTAAAAGAAAAGTCTTGTAAACCGCCACCTCTGCGAAGCCGATTTTCTTAAAAACCTTAATTTCTTCATTTTTCCAACTTGGTATCCGAGCTTCAAGATATTCAGCGTTCGTATTCTCGATTAATGATTGAAATTTTTCAGGAGAAGCATTTAGAGATATTTTTCCATAGTCGCTAAAAGGTAGAGAGATTAGCCTATTGCCGAAAAGTAGGCTTTTAACGTGTAGAAAAACAGAGTCATCGATAAAGTGTTTTGTGTAGTTGTAGGAGCAGGAGATCGCGCTTATCCAGGAGTCGGTTTCGAAGACGGGTTTACCCAATATTCCAGCCTCTAACGTAGTTTATAGCTGATGTAAAATGAAATTTCTTAAAGAGATTTTCAATCTTCTTCAGAGTTTCTTCGGTTTTGTACGTGAATAACTTCTCTTTAAACTTAGGTAGTTTAAGTTTAGGAGGCGAAGGGTCTACCTCTCTCGGATGAATGTAAATTACTGCTGGATTATCTAACGTATTAAATTTCTCTATTGCTTTAGAGATTATTTTTTCAGGTAGGAATCTCAGATAAATTCCGCCAGCCGCTGGAATATTGAAAGTTAAAAACCTATACGTGAGTAAGGGAAGCTCGATCATCCCGTGATGAGATCTCTTAGTTATATCCTGGCTTTTTATAAAATAGGGTGTACGAGGAGCTCCTGGCTCTCCATAAACCGGGTTCCATGCGGGAAATATGCTGGAGTCATAGAGAAAGCCTTCTTCTTCAAGCACTTTTATCGCCCACGAGGTTTTACGATTTAATGAGAAAAGAGGGGCTCTGAATCCATAGAATTCTGTGCTAAAACTTTCTTTCATGAGTTTTCTGAATTTCCTTATTTCCCTTCTCAATTCTTCTCTACTATGATTCCAGAGTGGGGTATGATGATAGGTATGAAAGCCTATTTCATGTCCGTGCTGGATAATGCTCCTAATTAGAGAAGGATGCTTCTCGACTACTTCTCCAACGATGAAAAAAGTAGCTTTAACATCGTAATCCTGAAGAACCCCCAATATTAAGCCTGTATTCTCTTCTAATCGATCCGGTACCTCGTCTTCCGGATTTAAGTAGTGAATATGTTTCCAATCTTCTAAATCTACCGTAAAAATGTTGATCAAGAACCTTTACCCCTCATAAAATATAGGAATAACCCATATCCATACGATAATAAAGTTACTCCACATGCTATTTTTGTAAAAAACTGATATGGAAGAGGGATTCCGATAACGTCTATTAGATAGCCAGATAACACTATTATCGAGACGCTTATAGCCATACTGTAAGCCCATTCTTCAAATCCGATTTTCTCTCTATTGAAGAAATTCCTTATTATCGAATAGCCCGGTATGAAGAGCAACGCAGGAAAAGCCAGCAGTAATCTCAGAATAACCCAAAGGGGATTAGTCGGATTATATAATGCTAGCAACAAGGCCACTATCGGGATTGCTACCATTACCGCATCTATTTTGTTCAAGTTCTACTCACGCTTGTTTAAGATGATAGCAACCTTTTTATACTTTTTCACATCTTATAAGCCCATCGCGTGAGTACGTGTATATAATGGAAGTTGTGTTTTTCCTATTAGACGGATGTAGACAGGATAAGTTGGAAGAAGCAAACACTCCTAACATCGATGAATTAAAAGAAAACGGCACCGTTGTCTTGAAGTGTAAAACCGTATACCCCTCCCTGACAGCTGTCGGACATATGTCCATATTAACCGGGTGTTACCCGGAGAAAACGGGGATTATAACGCATTTCTACTGGGATTGGAACGAGAGAAAATTTTACGAGATTTTCAGCGATGAGTATTGCCAAGCCAAGACTATTTTTGAGATTTTAGCAGAGAAGAGGCTTTCAGGCGGGGTTTACGGCGCCTATTTTAGACGAGGCGCTGGAGATTCTTTTAAAAAAAGGATATTGAGGAAAACTGCGGGTTTTATATCTGAGCATATGAACTTTGTTATGAACTTCCTAGTTAAACATCCTAATCTTTATAAAAAGCTTAGAACTAGAGTAGTAGGGGCTTTTGATGAATTCATTAGAGACTATAGAGAGGGGAAACATTCGTTTTACTATATGATGTTTAACGATACAGATAAGGCAGGGCATAGATACGGTTCCGATTCCAAAGAATACCTAGAGGTTATCGAGAAATTGGATGAGAAAATAGGAGAGTTTCTAAATATAGCGAAGAAGCTTGGAAGGAAAACAGCGGTCGTGGTCTCTGCGGATCATGGACATATACCTTTGCGCTCTAAAATCAGTATAGAGAAACTAGATTTAAGCGATGCAGGATACGAAATGGAGAGTGTGAAGTATGTTTCTGCGGCTGCTTTAATACATTATAGAGGCAAGAGGGGGGATTCGATACATGCGGCGGTGGTGTCAAGGCATGTACAGTTCTGGTTTGAGGATGAAAAACGTATAAGCATAGTTGCTGACCTGCTCTCACAGAGAAAAGAATTCGAAGATGTAAGAACTAGAGATCAGCTAGGCGAGTATAGGCTAGTTAATGAAAGAACGGGAGATCTGGCCCTAGCCGTCTCTAACGGCTATGGTTTCGACTTTTTGCCTATAGGGGAGAAGGGGGATCACGGCGGGCTAAGTATGGAGGAGATGTATGTACCTCTGATTTTTGGGGGAGAAGGAGTAGAAGCTCAAATTTTAAAAGAAGGTAGAGTTGTAGATATAATGCCTACTATTCTAAAGCTATTAGAAGTGGATTATCCTCATGTACAGGGTCGTTCTCTTCTCTAAACAGAAATAATCCCTTAGTGAAATAATACATTATATAATATATCATATTTCTCTACGACAGCGTCCCAGCTATACTCTCTTTCTATTTTTTCTCTCGCATTCAAGCCTAGCTGTATGGCCGTATCCTCATTATTAAGCAAGTATAGTACCTTCTCAGCGAGTTCTTTAACAGAGCCAGGGGATACCAGTAATCCATCTCTTCCATCTCGTACAATCTTGTCCATATCACCTATTTTAGAAGCTACTACCGGCTTACAGGACGCCATAGCCTCTAGAAGGCTTAAGGGTATGGACATGAGCGCGAATGTCTCGAGGTAGGGTAATACTACTATATTTGAGGTGGCATAAACTTCTTCTATATCCTCTCTAATTCCGAGAATATAGAATTTCTCCTCTAACCCATATGCTTTAATTAAATTTTCTATTTTGTTAAGTCTTTCTCTCTCAAATTCATAGGTTTCTTTAGCCGTCATAATGAAAAATACTTGCTTGTATTTCTGCGCGATAACGCTAGCCGCTTCTATGAATACTTCGGCTCCTTTCCAAGGTGTTAAATCTCCCGCCATGAAAACTATCTTATTGTTTCCTATTCCTAGCTCTTCTCTGATTTTCCTCCCATCTCTCCGCGGGTTAAAGCGATTAATATCTACGCCTACTGGTATGATACTCGCTTGTTTTCTAATGAATGAAGGAAGAGAATTGTATATAGAATCGGATATACACACTACGTGGTCTACGGAGAAGCTTAGGGCGTACGCAAAAAAACTGCTTTTGGCAATTTTTAAAAGCGTATTTGTAATCATACTGTATTCTAGAGTTTTAGAATGGGAACCTATCCTAGAATATAGAGTGAACACTCGGGGAACACCGCTGCGTAACTCCGTAAAACCCAATAGTGGATAACTGCTATGGCCATGAACCAAGTCTACCTTATATCTATCTACGATTTCTCCGAGAGTTTGAAGAGATTTTAATAAGAATTTTAGGCTTCCATCGCTGTAACTGCTAGTGGACGCCGCTGGTATTCTTATATAATTTATTCCATCTATAGTTTCTTCTTCAGGTTCTCCTATAACACCTTTGGTTAGGAAAGATACTTGATAGTTTTTCAGAATGAGTCTTTTAGCCAGTTCTCTTGCACTGTTTCTCAATCCTTCGACCCATGGAGGGTTTAGGTTTAAGCCGTAGAATAGTATATGCATCGCTAACCGTCGGTTTCTTCATATTCGCTATATTTGTAATTTTCCATACTCTTGTGAATTAATCTCACGACCATTCTGCCTATCGCGAATAAGATCAGAGCCGCTATCGCTAACGTAAGCCCTGCGAATAAAGCCGTCATTCCTAATAGGGCTATTTCTATACTGAAGTATCGCGTCCTGTTAAATATGTCAAGTAGACGCAAGAATAGGTATACACTTGCAAAGAGTAAGATTGACGCTGGTATACCAAGGTAGTAGAGCGGCCTTCCCTCCGTTATATACACTATTATACTTGTTATGACGGAAAGTGTATGTTTTATAGGGTTATATGTTGACGTATCTAAGCCGTCATACTGACACGAAATGGGAACCTCTTTTATTCTCAAGTTTTTATCGTTAATTTCCATTAAAATTTGAGAGTCTACTCCTATGCCATCTGTAGTTATCCCTATAGCTTTTAAAGCTTTACGATTATAGGCTCTGAAACCGCTTTGACTATCGGTTATATCTCTCCTCTGAGGAGTGGTGAAAAGGTTTAGGATTTTATTTCCTATTTTCCGATACACCGGCATATCGCTACTGGGCGTTTTTTCTTTAAATCTTGAACCAATTACAACGTCAGCTTCACCATTCAATATAGGAGTTACGAGTTTTTCTATTTCCCTAGGGTCGTGCTGACCGTCGGCATCCATTTTAACCACATAATCGTAATCTTGCTGACGAGCAAAATTAAGACCGGCAATCACCGCTACACCGTAACCCCGGTTTTGAGAATGATTAATCAGCAAAACACCTGCCTCTCGGGCGATTCTCCGGGAACGGTCCGAAGAACCATCGTTAATAACCAAAGTATCCAACTGGATATCTAGAACCCTATCGGGAAGAGAAGACAGAACCGATCGAAGATGCTTTTCTTCGTTAAAAACCGGAATTACAACCAAAGCTTTTTTCATAATCATCACTCCAACAAAAAATCCCCCTCTTGGGGGACTTTAGTCGGGAATCCTCCTTAGGGATAAAAGCAAACTACACCTTCATCCCCGAAGGCTCCCGACTAGCTTTTCCGCATCCTCCAAAAAGAAGATATCTTCCTTTAGACATAGCTAAACTGGAGTTTATAACAAGAAAAAAGTCTTTGTCAAGTCCAAACAACACGAACAAGAAAAAACCCTCCCCTAAAGGTTTCTTTAGGCTATACCTAAACGGGAGGGTTTGTTCAAGACGGCCCATATCTAAGAG
>JALURF010000002.1 GCA_027017165.1 Thermofilaceae archaeon | reverse complement strand
TGCCGTTTTTTAAGAGAGCACAGGACGCGCCATCAGCAGCTACTATCCCGGCTTTATCTACAACACCTAACATGACTGCATTCCTAATATCCAGCTCTAAAGAAGGCCCAGCGCCAAATACTATAGCGGTCTTAAATCTAGATAACGCTAGTTTTACTTCTTCAATGCCACAGGTATGTTTGCATATTATCCTAGAGAGAATATAAGCTGCTTCTCTATCTTTAGCTGTGTCTATGTCAAGCTCTTTTACCGCGTATTCGTAGATTTTCTCCTTCCACTCCAATGTTCTCTCCTAGGATACTCTTAACTTCGCCTGCTTTAATAGTAATTGCAGCAGCAAGATTATGGGAATGGATGCTCTCCATGGCTTTTACACGGGCTTCGATCTTAATATCATCTGGCATGTGTGGATATTTTGCGACTAGCTTTATAACCATCTCCCTCACTACATCTTCTACAAACTTCGGGTTGTCAATTGCATCTATAACTACACGGGCTTCATCTTCTCTTTTCAACAATTCAAACGTGCGATTACTCATAGAACTACTTAATACATCTACTAGATCGAAGAGCATGAGGCCGTTAAACTTCTCCACAATAACACTACCATAGGTTCTCTGCATGTGAGTTCCTAGTGGAAGATCCTCATCGATTTTATTCCCAGTTAGACGGTTAAATATGCTTCTTATCACTTCCTTAGCGCAGGGGCATGCGGTCATTCCGATAATAGCAACTCCTAAATAAGATCTGGTCTTTATCTCATTACCTAGGCCCCGTATTGCCTCGGCCTTCTCTAATATCCGTATCCTTTCAATCGTCTCAAAATTCGTTACTGGAGTTCGTTGACTATAGTATGTCGTAGCTTTTAAACTGACATAAGAATACTTTGAATAGGTATTTTTCTTCAATAACTCCTCAGCTATTATCGAGGCTAAATCTTCAAATCCTCTAAGCTGTTTATTAACCAAGTCGATAGAATGCTTAACAGCTTCGTAGATTCGTGATGCATGAACTCCCCTCTGGTTCGGAGGTAGGTCAACCCCTGCCCTAATTTCTGGATTAAGCGTTATCTTCACACCGTTGAGTATAATCTCCCCTCCTGGAAGGTTTATGTCAGAGAGAAAAACTTTTGAAATTGGAATAGGTATCCTAGGCTTTTCCGACTGAACATCAGGTATGTGGTTCAACTCTCTTTCTGGAAGAATGCTACAATCCGTAGATATATGGTTTTATCAACATCGTTCAAACCGAGTATATTTATTACGTCATGTAAAAGTGCTTTAATAATAGCGTGAAGATAAGAGTAGAAACCGGGGCAAGAATACACCTCGGTATAATAGATTTAGAGGGAAGTTTAGGAAGATTATATGGCTCGATAGGATTAGCTATTCAAGAACCCAGATTAATACTGGAGGCTGAGGATTCAGAAAAAACAATAATAGAAGCTTCTGAGGAAGTGAAGAGTATCATAGAAAAGGTCTTAGCTACTCTAAAACAGAACGCATCAATAAAAATGATAAAACATATTCCCCTGCATAAAGGCCTGGGGGCAACTACTCAAACTATACTATCAGTAGCATCGGCGTTATCGGAGTTATACCAGCTAAACTTAGATACCGAGAATATAGCTGAGATATTTAATAGAGGTAGAATATCCAGAATAGGCATAGAAGCCTTCAAAAACGGCGGATTCATAATCAACACACCAATAAGAAAAGGTGCGAACCAGATGAGTAAAACTATACTGATAAGCAAATTCCCCGAAAAATGGATAATACTTCTGGCAATACCTAAAGAAGAGATGGGGTATGATGAAGAATACGAGAAGGAAATATTCAGAAACTTCCCCCGACCATCTTCATCTTATACTGAGAGGATATGCAGATTAATCCTAGTGAAGTTAATACCTGCTATGTTGGATGAAGAGATTGAAGAGTTTGGCTCTGCAGTTGAAGAGATTCAGAGACTGGTAGGGGAGCAGTTCAAACCAGTTCAAGGCGATATAATAGCCAATAGGAAATCCGAAGAAATACTAAAACATTTCAAAGAGCATGGATTGACGGGATTAGGCCAAAGCTCGTGGGGGCCTACGGTATAT
>JALURF010000001.1 GCA_027017165.1 Thermofilaceae archaeon | reverse complement strand
AGATAATAGAGGAGGACAGTCCAACATTTGTTTTATAAAGTATTATTATATTGTGAAGTTTGTAATCTTAACTTGGTTATATCAGGACAAATAATTTGATGTTTTATTCTTTTAAAAGAGATAAGCATTTCTTGAATTCTAAAGTCCCAGCGTCTCTCAAAACTTCGTACATGAACATTTCTGTTGAGGATATTACCGCGCCGCATGAACGCATGCGCTCGATGCCTACGATGTGGTTCAGTTTGGAGCGCGCGGAGATAGCATCTGAAATCACATATGGAGTATAGCCATAGTTAAAAGCTTCTAGAGCTGTTTGAGCAATGCATATATGAGTTTCGACCCCGGTTATGGCTAGCGTTTTTCTTCCAAGCTCTTCTAGTTTCTCCCGAAACTCGCTGGAACCGAAGCAGCTAAAAGAGGTCTTCTCTACGGGTTTAAAATTCGGTATTAGAGATTTTACTTCTCTCACGGTAGGCCCTAATCCCTTGGGATACTGCTCGGTCACGACCAAGGGTATACCTACCATCTCTGCGAATTTAATTAGTTTCTGTATATTCTTGACTACTTCTTCCGGATCCTCAACTAATGGAATTAACTTTTCTTGGACGTCTATAATTACGAGTACTAAGTCCTTTCTATCGATAAGATAGCAAGAGTCCACTCCAACCACCACTAATTCAATATAACAAACTGTTATAAGTTAACAACCATATATGGAAATTCACGCTTTCGCCGAATTTTGGTTTAAAGCCTAAAAACATCTGATTTACCATTATAAAATTTCGATAATTCTGAAAGATTTAGAATAAAAGCGTTTTATTTTACACCACATTCAAATTTGTGAAATAAAAATATATAACGCTATACTAATTGATTACCCAATGAACGGGAAAATTGTACTCATTATTATAGTAGTGATAATAGTAGTATCGGTCGTCGCTGCCTTATTTCTAACGGGTTTGTTACCTCCGGGAAAGGAGGAAAAGCCGTATCCGCCCTTAGAAGAAGAGGAGGAAGGCAAGCCTCCGAAACCCAAGCCGAAACCTTCCGATCATAAGCCTCCCGGACAAAAGTTGACAACTGGTGAAGTCGTGTTCACGAGCGATGGTGAAGAAGTTAAAGCTCTCTTATTCGTCCCGTCAAATTGGAATGGTAAATGTATAATATTTGTCCATGGGCTCGGCAGTAGTAAGGAGAAATGGCTCCAGGAAAACGTTGTCGAAGATTTCCAGAAATACGGCTATTGTATCTTCCTCTTCGACCTGCCATTCCATGGAGAAAGAGGAAAAATAGATACTCTAGAAAAACTTCCAGTAGTGATCGAGAAGGGGTCTAGAGATGTAATAAACGCGGCTTCCTTCCTCAAAGATAACGGCGCCAGCGAGGTTTACCTCGTGTCACGAAGCTTGGGGAGTATAGTCTCAGCGGTAGCGCTTGGCAATGGAGCGGATATAGAAAAAGCGGAACTACTGCTGGCCGCCGCTAATTTCTCCTATATATACCACAACAGTATACTTGCTAAAGATCCTAAGGCTAAGAGTCAGCTAGACTCCTGGATTCACTCAGATATAGTTAAACAGATAGATCCGTTGTATACGCTTCCCAACTATAGGGGGAAGGTCCACTTCCACTGCGGGACCAAGGATCCCTTGCTGCCGCCCGCCTCTTGTCAGGCGGCTTTCGACGCTAGCGTCAACGCGGAGGAGAGAAAATTATTCTGGCACAACTTGGGGCATAGTATGCCTAAAGATGAGTACTTTGACGAGGCTTTAGAATTTTTTGAAGGCACGGGCGGAGCCTCCAGCAAGATGGGAGGTTACTCTGAGGAAGGGGAACCTCCGATAAACGTCCTTTTCATTCTTCACTTCGACCCTCCTGGAGGAGATTTTGAGGTTGAGGGAACGGAGTGTTTAAACGTTTATGCTACGAGTAGAGATGAGCTTGTGTGGCTTCTAGATTTCGCCGAGAGGACTGGAGTTAAAATGACCGCTCTCTTTAACGGGTATTATATGCAATTGGCTTTGAGGAGGAATGAGCTCGAGCCGATAGAAAGGCTAGTACAGGAGGGACATGAAATCGGGACTCACGCGCATAACATTTGTTACGAT